>CAMQDG010000030.1 GCA_946999425.1 uncultured Peptoniphilus sp. | reverse complement strand
ATTTTCATAACTTGGATTTAAAAATTCCTCAACCTTTTTTTCAGTATCAATCCCCCTGTTTAATAAAATTTTTTCCACAAGAGGATTTAAATTTAAATTTAAATTTGTTTTATTACTTTTGTTTTTCTTTATAAGCCACTTTTCCATTAAATCACCTTAATATTACCAGTATATCATAAGTTAAATTTAAAAAAAATAATATGATTTTCTTTATAAATTTCTATAAAAAATGGCTTAAAACCCACAAATTTTATAAAAAAAATGATGCCTAAGCATCATTCATTTGCAAGAATTGAAATTGCACATTCTATTCTCTTTTTTTCCATTTCACAACCTAAATTATAAGGTTCTTTTAAATTGTGATTTTGGTAATAGTTGTTTGCATGACAACCTCCGGAACAATAGTATCTTGCCCAACAATCACTACATTTTTCTTTTGTAAATACATTTGAGCATTTAAATTCTTCCCTTAACTTGTCATTTTTTATTCCATCAAATACATTTCCAAGTAAAAATTGTTCTTCACCTACGAATTGATGGCAGGGATAAATATCTCCTTGAGGAGTTACTGCAATATATTCGCTTCCCGCTCCACATCCCACTGTTCTTTTTATTATGCAGGGACCTTGGCTTAAATCTATCATAAAGTGAAAAAATAAAAAATCCTTATTGTGCTTTTTTATTTCTATATAATCTTTACTCATTTTTTCATATTCTTTTAAAATTTTATCAAGGTCTTCTTCTCTTAAAGCATAATCTTCCTTTGGATCTGTTACCACAGGCTCTATGGATGTTTTCATAAATCCATTTTTATAAAAGTCCAACAAATCTTCTGAAAAATCCAAATTATTATGAGTAAAGGTTCCCCTGATATAATAATCTTTATCTTTTCTGCCCTCTATAAGTTTTTGAAATTTTGGAACTATTAAATCATAAGAGCCTTTCTTGTTTATTGTAGGTCTCATTTCGTCATTTATTTCTTTTCTTCCATCAATGGACAAAACTACATTTGACATGTGTTCGTTTATAAAGGCATTTACTTCTTTGTTTAAAAGCATCCCGTTTGTTGTTATAGTCCAGCGAATATTTTTATTAAATTTTTCTTCTATGCTTTCCCCATATTCAACTAATTTTTTAACAACCTCAAAATTCATAAGAGGTTCTCCACCAAAGAAGTCAACTTCAAGATTTCTTCTATTTCCAGAATGTTCTATTAAAAAATCAAGAGCTCTCTTCCCAGTTTCGAGGTCCATTAAAAGTCTTTCCCCATGAAAATCCCCTTGAGAAGCAAAGCAATATTTACACCTCAAATTACAATCGTGGGAAACATGAAGGCAAAGAGCCTTTATAATATTCTGAGGATTATAACTTGCCTTCATAAGTCTTGGATCTACAGTAAAAAGTAAACCCTCTTTTTCAAGTTCTAAAATTTCTTTTCTCGCTTCTATAATTTGAGCCTTTCCATATTTGTTTTCATATTTTTTTATTAAATCTTCTTCACTTAAAAGCTTTACATCTTCCACTAAATCATAAATTATTTGATCAACTTGATGGACGCTTCCACTTGCTATATCTAAAATTATATAAACATTATTTAAATAAAATTTGTGTATTGTATTCATCTTTACCTTTCCCACAATAAAAAGGGTTGTTTCCAACCCCATTATTGTATTAATTATCTTTGTTTTCGCACTTTTGATTACCTACTGTGCAAGAAGTTTTGCAAGCTGATTGACAAGATGTTTGACATTCTCCACAACCGCCTTTAGCAAAGGTATCCTTTAATCTTTTACTCGTAAGAGTTTTTACGTGTTTCATAAGGTCCTCCTAATTTTCTTTAAGGTCTTTTTTGTTTTCAATAACAGAGTTTATGCCCCATTTCATAATTTCAAACTTTGACTTTTCACCTGAAGTTTGAACAACAAAAAGATCCTCTTTAACTGCAACAATCGTTCCAACAATTCCACCAATGGTGATAACCATATCTCCGACTTTTATATTGTTTCTCATATCTTGTATTTGATTTTGTTTTTTCTTTTCTTTTCTTATTACGAAAAAATAGAAAAATCCGAAAACAAATACAAGTGGTAAGAAAGATGCTATCATTCTTTGTGTTTCAGGGTTCATAGGCTCTCCTTTCTTTAATAATTATATCTTAGTGTTTGTCAGTCTGCAATATTCTTTTCTATACTTATAAAAGCCTCATGACCATTTAAGTCAACTTCTTCCTCTCCCTTACCGGATTTTATTTCCCTTGCAAGAGTTTCAGTCTTTATGAAATCATCATATTTTTTAACTGCTTTTTGTATTTCTTCATCAGCAGAATAGGTAATTGAAATATTATCTAAAACTTCAAAATCTTTAGCTTTTCTCATTTGTTGAATCTTAGAAATAAATTCTCTTACATAACCTTCCTCTATTAGTTCAGGAGTAAGTTCTGTATCCAATATTACAAATTGATTATTTTCCATAGTAACATCAAAACCAGGCTTTGATTTAATATTTACAAGAACATAGTCCTCTTTAATATCAGTTTTTTCTCCACCCAAGTCAATCTTTTGTAAATCTTTTCTTAAAGAATTTATAAATTCTTTAGGATCTACATCTTTTAAGAAATTTTGGAAATCTTTTATCTTCTTTCCTAAAATTGAACCTGCAACTTTAAAATTAGGCTTTAATTCATAATCCATAAACTTTGAAAGATCACTCTCAAATTTTACTTCCTTTACATTAAGCTCTTCTTTTATTAATTCCCTTAAATCTCCAATTTTATTTTTAAGCTCTCCATCAAGGACAACTTCCTTTAGAGCTTGTCTTATTTTAATCTTAGCATCCTCTCTTGATGCACGACCAAGCTCAACAATTTTTATTACAAGAGCCATTTTTTCTTCAAGATAACCATCTATTTTTTCTTCATCTGCCCTTGGATAATCTTCTAAATGAACAGATTTTCCATCAGTTAAAGAATTATAAAGTTCTTCAGAAATAAATGGAACTATAGGTGCTATTAATTTAACTATCCCCAGTAGAACTTCATAAGTTGTCTTGTAAACAGCTTTTTTATCATTATCTACATCAGTCTTCCAAAATCTTCTTCTATTTCTTCTTATATACCAGTTTGAAAAATCTTCAATTACAAAATCTTGTATCTCTCTTACAACTTTTGTAAGCTCAAACCTGTCCATATCTTCATTAACAGTTTTAACAAGACTTTCATACCTTGATATAAGCCATCTATCAATTAAATCTCTATCTTTCAAATCAATTTCAAACTCTCTTGGATCAATATCATCAGTATTGGCATAAAGAGAAAAGAAATTATAAATATTTCTAATAGTTCTGAAAAATTTTGATTCAACTTCACGCAAGCCGTCTTCATCAAACTTTGTAGGAGTCCATGGTGGTGAAACATAAATTAAATACCAACGTACAACATCTGCCCCATAATTATCAAAAAGTTCAAAAGGATTTACTGTATTTCCCTTAGACTTGCTCATTTTTTTGCCAAATTTATCAAGAATTAAATCATTTACCAAAACATTTTTATAGGGACTCTTTCCTGTTAAATAAGTTGAAATTGCCAGCAATGAATAGAACCAACCACGAGTTTGATCTATCCCTTCACAAATAAAATCAGCAGGGAAAAGTTGGTCAAAATCTTCCTTGTGTTCAAAGGGATAATGCCATTGAGCAAAAGGCATAGCTCCTGAATCGAACCAAACGTCCACAACGTCTTTTTCCCTTGTCATAGGCTTTCCACACTTAGGACATTTTAAATGAACATTGTCAACATATGGTCTGTGAAGTTCTATATTTTCATCAACATCTTCAATAGCTTTTTCTACAAGTTCCTTTCTTGAACCGACACTTTCAATGTGTCCACATTGGCATCTATAAATGGGTAGAGGCGTTCCCCAATATCTTGAACGGGAAATTGCCCAGTCATTTAAATTTTCAAGCCAATTTCCAAACCTCTTTTCCCCAACAAATTCAGGAAACCAATTAACTCCATTATTGTTTTCAATTAATTTTTCCTTGAATTTTGTAACTTCTATATACCATGATGGGTGTGCATAGTATATAAGAGGTGTTCCACATCTCCAACAATGGGGATAATTATGTTCAATTTTTTGCTTTCTATACAATAAATTATTTTCAATTAAATATTTTATTACATCAGGATCTGCATCTATTACAAATTTTCCCTTCCAAGGAGTTTCAGTGTACTTTCCCTCTTCATCTACAGGTTTTATAAAAGGAAGATCATATCTTCTCCCTGTATTATAGTCATCTTCACCAAAAGCAGGTGCAGTATGAACAACTCCGGTACCATCTTCAGTTGTTACATAATCGGCACAAGTTACAAAAAATGCAGTTTTATCAGGCTTTATAAAAGGAAGAAGTTGATCATATTTTATATATTCCAGGTCTTTTCCCTTCATAGTTTCAAGAACTTCATATTCCTCTTTTAAAACCTTATCTTTTAAAGCATCAGCAAGATAATAAATTTCACCATTACTTTTTACTTTAACATAATCAACATTAGGATTTACTGTTAAAGCAACATTGGAAGCAAGAGTCCAAGGAGTAGTTGTCCAAACTAAAAAATATTCATCTTTATCTGATAATTTAAATTTAACATAAACTGTTTCAACTTTGTCTAATTGGTATCCCTGAGCTACCTCGTGAGATGCAAGGCCTGTTCCACATCTTGGACAATAGGGTAAAATCTTATGTCCTTCATAAATTAAGCCATCTTTATACATTTTGTTCAAAATGTTCCAAACTGACTCAATATAATTGTTGTCAAGAGTTATATAAGGATTATCAAGATCTACAAGATATGCCATCCTCTTTGTAAGCTCTCTCCACTCTTTTTCATATTCAAAAACAGAATTTCTACATTTTTTATTAAATTCTTCTATTCCATATTTTTCTATGTCTTGTTTATTGTGAAGTCCAAGTTTTTTTTCAACTTCAATTTCAACAGGAAGACCATGGGTATCCCATCCGGCTTTTCTATTTACTTTAAAACCTTTCATAGTCTTGTATCTACAAGTTAAATCCTTAAGCGTTCTTGCAATTACATGATGTATTCCAGGTTTTCCATTTGCTGTCGGCGGTCCTTCATAAAAAACATATTTTTCATGACCTTCTCGAGTTTTTACAGATTCATGTAACAAGTCAATCTTGTCCCAATACTCTGAAATTTTTCCTTCTCTTTGAGCTACAGGCTCTTTAGAAAGTGGTTTAAATTTTTCCATAATACCCTCCATATAAAAAAATACCCTGAAGCATAAGCTTCAGGGACGAATATTTCCGCGGTACCACCCTAATTATAGGTAACTATCTCTTTTTAGCTATAAGGTTGCTAACCTAAAGGCATTTCCTCCTTCAAGCTGACAGGTGATTCGAAACAAACTGTTGATATTTTTTCACCCACATATCTCTCTAAAAAGGCGTTTGTTTCCGTCCTCTCAATTGCTATATAAACTCATCAATAGTTGAGTCTTTAAACATTTTTGTAATATTTGATTGTATTGCAGAAAGTCTTTTATGAAATTTGCAATGATTCATAGTCTTCCTATTATTTTTTGAACAAGAAGGGGAAGACACTGACAGACATTTATTAACTGTAATAGGTCCGTCAATAGCTAAAATAATATCGTAAAGAGTAACTTTTTCCTTAGGCTTTATAAGATAATAGCCACCATAAGCTCCTCTTTTAGCATCGGTAATTCCTGCAAGATTTAACTTTCTTAAAATTCTTAAAGTAAATCTTTTAGGAATTTTTTGTGCTTCAGATATTTCCGGTGCCCCCACTACTTCATCTTCGTGTTCTGCCAAATATGCACAAATTCTAAAAGCATAGTCTGTTTCTTGCGTTATTCTCATATAATCACCAAATCCTAAACAATTTTATAACAAATCAGAATTGCTGTCAATTAAACTGTTCATTCTATTTCTTATAATTACTGCTGACGAGTTATTATCTAAGCATACCATATCATAAGTAATAGGTGTATCTTTTTTTATATTAACTTTAGCTTTTGTATTTTCATTAATTAAACCTATGGGAAGTAAATTATTTTCTTTAGCAACAGAATACTTTTCAAGACTGCCGAAAACACTTTTTCCGCCAATTCCCTCAATAAAATCTCCTGCCTCAATATCTTTTTTTGCAATAGCAACAGTTTCGGCTGAAGGTTTTAAATTCTTAGGTGCAATTGATGACTCGTGTAAAACTACAGCCTTAGCAATTGAAATAGGAGTTTCAAGGCTTGTTAAATGGTAGGGCCTGTAAATAGCATAGTTGGGACCCTTTCCCATAGAAAGATATTGCATTTCATAATTTGTAATTTCATCTTTAGCCTTTACAATAGCATATACTCCCGGTGCAATTCCCTTTACAAAATCAACCGTATATCTATTCTTAAAAATACCACCATCTTCTATAAGGTTAAACTTATCAGCCAATTCTTTAGGATCTGAATAAATCATATGACAGCCCCTTATATCAGGTGTAAAACCTGTGGCATTACAAACTGCATTAAGCTCTATCATAGTATTTGTACCATCAACAAAAGACGTAAGCATCCTTGGACTTATCCTTCTTTTTATTGCATCCTCTCTTACATCATCTTCAGTTACATAATAATTTAATTCATTATTTTTCCCTTTTCCTAAATGAAGAATCTCAAATCCCATTAAATTTGCAAACTCAAAAAGCTCTATAATAGCTCCCGGTTCATCTCCATAACTTCCTGTATAAACAATGTCGCTATTTTTTGCAAGATGATTTAAGTAAGGACCAACAGTTGAATCCATTTCAACATTTAAACTAACAACATGAACTTTATTTTTAAAAGCTTCAAGACTTATATCTATTCCAGCATTTATATTGCCTGTGCAGTCCGTAACAGCGTCTACAAGCTCTCTTTTACTTGCAAGAGTATTATCAGTCGTCCCAATATATTTATTCTCTTTAAAAGCCTTTAAAGCCGTATCAAAGTTATCCGTAATCACATAATCTTTTTCATCAACATTGCAAGCCTTAAAAAGCTTTACAACGGACTCTATCCTTCTTGAAGAAATAACAGTAGGTCTAAAATTTTCAAGACTTAAAAGTTGTGCAAAAAGTGAAGTTCCCATTAAACCAGAACCTACAATACCTACTTTAATTTCTCCAAACTCATTAATTTTATTGCTTAAAAAATTCATAAATCCTCCAAGTGATAATATATCATAAAATTAATCCAAATCATATAATTTTTCAATAGCTTTAGAGCTTATATATCCAGTGGAAAAAGCCCACTGTAAATTATAACCTCCGCAGTCTCCAGCTACATCTAAAGCTTCCCCTATAATATAAAGACCCTTAACTATTTTTGACTCAAAAGTTCTCTTATCAACCTCATTTGTATCCACTCCTCCAAGAGTAATCTGAGAATTTTTAAAAGAATTAACCCCAATAACTTCAAAAGTTGAATGTAAAATAAGATTTAATAAATTTTCATAATCCCTATGATTTAAATTAGAAAGGGGCATATTTTTATCCATAGCCAAAGTCTTTAATAAATAATGGATAAATTTTTTATTCACAAAACCTGTTAAAAATCTTTCAAGAGAAAAATCCGGATTCATATAAATAGCAGAAAAATAAAAATCCGAAAAATTTTTGTCAACCTCATTAACTAAAGGGATATCTATAAAAAATTTATCATTATACATACTTACATAGGAAGACAAATCAAAAATAGGCGGACCACTAATCCCATAATCAGTAAATAAAAGATCTCCATATTTTTTATCTACTACTTTTCCATCTTTTATAAGTTTACATTCTCCAATAACCTTAGTGCCAGAAAGATGTTTTAAAAAATCACTTTTCAATTTTAATTGAGTAAGGCCTGGACTAAGTTTAGTAATCTTATGTCCCAAATTTTTTAAAAGAGAAAAAGCACTACCATCGCTTCCAGAAACAGGCATACTCATCCCACCACAGGCAAAAATAATCTTATCAAATTCAAAAAAAGACTCCTTTGAATAAACTTTAAATTTATTGTCTATCTTTTCAATTTTGTTTACAAAAAAATTATTTATAACCCTTACATTTTTTCTTTTAAGCTCATCCAAAAAAATATTTAAAACAGAAGCAGAGCTTAAAGTAATAGGATAGACTCTTCCCTTTTCAAGGCTTAAAGTTTTCATACCTATATTTTCAAAAAAACTTATAAGATCCCTATTAGAAAAATTATTTATGGCAAAATCAACAAAATTTTCAGCACCCTTATAATTTTTATTATCTAAGCTTAAATTTGTAAGATTGCATCTTCCATTTCCCGTTGCCAAAAGTTTTTTACCAATCCTGTCATTTCTTTCAAGAATGGTAACATCAAACTCTGAAGAAAAATTTATAGCCGCAAAAATTCCTCCGGCTCCCCCTCCAATTATTCCAATTTTCATAATATCCTCAACTTTTTCTGTGATTTAACTATTCTTATTGTATAATAAAACTTAAACGGAGGGAAATAAATGAATTTTAAAGAAAAATTAATTGAAAGATTTTTAAAATATGTATCTTTTGAAACAACTTCAGATGAATTTTCTGAAACTTGCCCATCTACAAAACTACAATTAAATTTAGCTAAATATCTTGTAGACGAAATGAAAGAAATGGGAATTGAAAGTCAAATGGACGAAAATGGATATGTTTATGGAAAAATTCCAGCAACAAATAAGACTCTAAAAAAAGTAGGATTTATTGCACATATGGACACTTCTCCAGACTTTACAGGAAAAAATGTTAAAGCCCAAAGATTTGTTTATGAAGGCGGAGATATAAAATTAAATGAAAATCTATTTATGGGTCCAAAAGAATTTCCATTTTTAAAAAACATAATTGGAAAAGAAATAATAACAAGTGACGGAACCACTCTCTTAGGAGCTGATGATAAAGCTGGAATAGCAATTATAATGACTATGGCTGAGTTAATCTTAAATTCAAATGAAAAACATGGACAAATAAGTTTAGCCTTTACCCCCGACGAAGAAATTGGAAGAGGAGCAGATAAATTTGACATAAAAAAATTCGATGCAGACTTTGCCTATACCGTTGACGGAGGTCCCATAGGCGAACTTGAATATGAAACTTTTAACGCAGCAAGTGGAATTTTAACTGTATATGGAAAAAATGTTCACCCAGGATCTGCAAAAGATATAATGGTAAACTCCGCAGAAATAGCCTGTGAATTTGACAATATTTTGCCAAGAGATCAAAGACCACAAAACACTGAAAATTATGACGGATTCTTCCATCTTTTAAGCCTTGAAGGAAACACAGAAAAAACAGTAGCAAGATATATTATTCGTGACCATTCAAGGGAAAAATTTAAAAATAAAAAAGAACTCTTTAAAAACATAGGAAAACTTTTAAGTGAAAAATATAAAACAAAAATAGAAACAGACGTAAAAGACTCCTACTATAACATGAAAGAAAAATTAGAAACCCACATGGACGTTATAGAACTTGCAAAAAAATCCATGGAAGATATAAATATAAAACCTCTTATACAACCAATTAGAGGAGGAACCGACGGATCTAAACTTTCTTTTATGGGACTACCCACTCCAAACTTATTTACAGGAGGTTACAATTTCCACGGAAAATATGAATTTGTTGTAATAGAATCTATGGAAAAATGTGTAAACTTATTATTAAAAATTATTGAAAATATAGGAGAATAAAATGAGTATTTTAAACTTAGAACCAAAATTGGTCTTTAAATATTTTTCAGAAATTTCTCAAATTCCAAGACCCTCAGGTCATGAAGAAAAAATTGCCGCCTACCTTGAAAACTTTGGAAAAGAAAGAAATCTTGAAACTTACGTTGACCAAACAAAGAATGTCTTAATAAGAAAACCTGCAAGCAAAGGTTATGAAAATTCTCCCGGCATTATAATCCAAGGTCATATGGACATGGTTCCAGAAAAATCAGATGACAGTAATCACGATTTTTTAAAAGACCCTATTAGTTTAATTGTTGAAGATGATAAAATTTATGCAAATAATACAACCTTAGGTGCAGATGATGGAATAGGTCTTGCCTTTGCCCTTGCCCTCCTTGATGACCAAGAAGCACAACACGGTCCCTTAGAATGTTTATTCACAATAAGTGAAGAAACCACAATGGAAGGAGCTATGAATTTATCTTCTAATTTTTTAAAGGGAAATTTACTTTTAAACATTGATTCCGAAGAAGAAGGAATAATGACTGTAGGTTCTGCAGGTGGAGAAAATTATCTTGCAAAATTTAATTTTTCAGAAGTTGAAATTCCCAAGGATTATAAAGTTTACGAGCTTACTTTTCAAGGCCTATTAGGCGGACATTCTGGAATGGAAATTTCAAAAAATCATGGTAATATTATTAAAATTATGGCAGATTTAATTGACGGTTTAGACGATTCAATGATTGCAAATTTTAATAGTGGAACAAAACAAAACGCAATCCCCAGAAGCGGAAGCCTTACCTTGGCAACAAAATCAAACATAAATTCACGAGTGGAAAAAATCCTGGAAAAATTTGAAAACTTAGACGGAAACCTGGAAATCTTAGTAAAAGATTCAAAAGCTAAAAGTGCAATGGGAACCATAGACTCAAATATTTTTGCAAAATATCTTTTAGACTTACACAACGGAGTGTATTCTTACACAGACTCCAGTCAAAAAGATGTTGAAAGTTCAGCAAATCTTGCCATTGTTAAAAAAGACGGCTTTTCTTATAACATTTTAGTTTCCATAAGAAGTGCTTCAGAAGAAAAGTTAAGACAACTTGAAGAAAAATATAAACTAACAAGTCAGGCTTACAAAGTTTCATATGAATTTTCCGAAGGTTATCCAACATGGGAATATAAAAAAGATTCCCTTTTAAGAGATAGAGCCATGACTGTTTATAAAAAAATGTTCGGTCATGAAATGGTTACTGAAATAACTCACGGTGGATTGGAATGCGGAGTATTTAGCGAAAAATATCCAAACATGGACATGATTTCCATAGGGCCAGATATAAGAGGAGCACACACTCCAAAAGAATCTCTAAGTATTTCATCTACAAAAAGAATGTATGAATATGTAAAAGAACTTTTAAAAGAATTAAAATAATAATAAAAATAAGGTAGGTTTTTTCCTACCTTATTTTTTATTTACTTTGTAATTTTTACTGTCTTACTAGCTCCGTCCCAATCAACCTTTGCTCCTGTTATCTCAGCTATAGCTCTCAAAGGTACGAATGTTCTTCCTGACTTTATCTTTGCCGGAGAATCTATCTTAATATCTTTTCCATTGGCATTTACAATATTTGAATCTATGGTTAGCTTTGCTAAACCATCTCCAATAGTAATTGTCTTATTAGCTCCGTCCCAATCAACCTTAAGACCCAAAGCTTCAGAAATAAATCTTAAAGGAACCATAGTTCTGGAATTTTCCACATATGGTGCTGGATCAGGAGTTAATTCTTTATCATTAACAATAATCTTAATTTGAGAATTGCTTTTTTCAGACTGATCTTCCTTCTTTTCCTCTAAAGTTTTCGCATTTGCCCAGTCAAATTTTAAATAAGCCTTTTGTTCACCAGAACCCTTTCCGCCTCCAGCAATAGCATCCATAGCATCAACCCAAACAGCAACAAGAATTTGTCCTTCCTTAGGATTTGTTCTTTCAAACTCATGAATCTTATTATATTCACCACTTACAGGACTTTGCTTAGCCTCAACCCTCTTAGAATCCTTGTCCCCATCGTAAATAAATAAATTAGTAAGCTCACCTTCCATATTCATAAACTCCATCTTTTTTAAATAAAGTTTATAAATATATTTTCCATCCTTCTCTTCCACATCTGCAACTTGTCTTAAAGAAGGATTACCCATGGATTCTTTACCTGGTTCGCCAAACTTTTCAAGTTTAACAGGTACTTCATACTTAGTAGCTGCAAAAATTGAACTTGGAATTAAAACTAAAACTAACAATAATGACATAAATATTTTTTTCATTTTACACCTCATTTTTTATTTTAGGGGGACAATCCCAAAGAAAAGTCCCCCATATTAAATTAATAAAACTTAATTCTTATCAATGTTATATAGAACTTGTGCTACTTGGGCTCTTGTGAAAGGTGATTTAGGTGCGAAACTTCCATCGTTCATTCCACTTACTACACCAAGTCTTGCCATTTCTCTTACTGCATCTTTTGCCCAAGGCTCAATATTTCCTTGGTCCTTAAATCCATTAGTATTTCCCTTAGGATTTAAATTTCTATTTGATATTTTTAAGAATTTTGACATTATTACTGCCATTTCTTCTCTTGTTAGTTCCTTGTCTGGACCAAATTTTCCTTGTCCTAAACCTGAAACAAGTCCCATTCTATTTGCCCAAGAAATATATGCACTATAATATGAGCCTGATTTAACATCTTTGAAATTTTGTGTCCTATATTCATTCGTGTTTACATTTAAGATTCTTCCAAGTACCGTTACAAATTGTCCTCTTGTTATGGACTTGTTAGGGCCAAATTCTGTATTGCTTAGGCCTGCAAAGTATCCCTTGCTTACTACATAGTCAATAGCTTGCTTAGCCCAGTGACCGTTTATGTCTGTAAATGAATTGGATGAGCCGCTAGACTTAGAGCTTTGACTTTGAGTTTGTTGATTTTGTTGATTTTGTTGATTTTGTTGATTTTGTTGGTTGTTGCCGCCATATCTGCCAACTTCTCTTGCAGCATTCCAGTTAAAGGAAAGAATTGCATTTTGCTCTCCTCCTCCGGGACCTTTGCCAGCTATTTGGTCCATAGCATCTACCCAAACTGCAATATTTACTCTGTCATATTTGCCATTCATCACCCATGACCAAGTATTACCTGATTGATCAGCTCTATACTTGCTGCCATCAATGATAAACAGATTTGTTAAGTTGCCTGTCAATGTCTTGCCGCCAAACTCTCTTTGGATTGAATGGAAGTTAACGCTGTATCTGAATTTTCCATCCCTTTCTTCTATTCTTGCAGTGTGATTAATAGCTGCATTTGCCATTGAGTAACCGCTTTGGTATGCGTGAAGTACTTCTACCGGCACTTCATATTGCACTGTAACAGGGCCGTTGTTTTGGTTGTTTGGGTTGTATTGATTGTTTTGGTTGCCCCAACCTTGGTTGCTGCCCCAGCCTTGGTTGTCGCCTGAATTATTTGGCTTACTTGTATCTAATGTAAGTCCTGCCACAGCAGATTTTAAATTGTCAATGGCAAATTTTACTTGCATGTCTGTAACATTAGGCTTAGTCAACAAACTCATTAAAGAATTATATGCGTTAACATACATCATGTTACTTTGATAAGTGTATTGAGGTCCGCCTAAGTTGGCATATCTTCTCAAAGCATCTACAACATCTTCCCTACTAGGTGTAGGTGGCGTAGGTGGTGTTGGCGGTGTTGGTGGTGTTGGCACCTCTCCGCCTGGTTTATCTTCAGTCATATT
This sequence comes from uncultured Peptoniphilus sp., assembly GCA_946999425.1. Taxonomy (GTDB): domain Bacteria; phylum Bacillota; class Clostridia; order Tissierellales; family Peptoniphilaceae; genus Peptoniphilus_B. The sequence continues at coordinate 4,106 of CAMQDG010000030.1, read as the reverse complement.
GCTCTTGTCAAATACAAGTCTTGCATTTTGTTCCCCTGCACCGGGTATTATCGGATTACCTTGTCCTGATCCTATTGCGTCCATTGCATCTACCCAAACTTTTACATAAAGAGTATTGTCTTTTAACTTATCAAACTCAGCCTTAGTAAGTTTAATTCTAAATACCTTGGGGAATTGTTTTTGAGTTCCCTTCAAGTCCTTGTCTTCCATTTGTTCTAAAACTTCAGCCGCAATTGCCTCTCCCCCAAGGACATTGTCCTTATAGCTAAATAAATTAGTTAAATGTCCGTATAATTCCAAAAATTTAATACCTTGGAAAGTTAAATCAATATTTACAACATCGCCTTTTATACTTACCTTGGCAGGAGATATTAAAGCTTTATTTCCCATAGACTCCTTGTCTTGAACCAAGTTCATAAGCTTAACAGGTATAGTATAAACTTTTTCACTTGCTCCCGGTGTAACACTTACATCTGAGCTGTTTTTAAAAGCATCTATTGCACTATTTAAATTAGCCAAAGCTTCGTTAATTTGCTCTTGAGTATTAGCACTATTTAAAACATTTTTAGCGGCTTCAATCGCAGCCTTTAAAGTTTTAAAAGCATCTTCGCTTTTTTTGCCTTGGCTTATCTTGTCTGCATCCTTTATCTTAGCGTCAAGAGCTGTTTTGTTTAATTCTACTTTCTTATCTTGACTATTTTTAAAAGTTTGTATAGCATTATTTAATGTAGTTACTGCTTCATCTAATTGTTTTTGTTCACTTGCACTATTTAAAACTTCTTCAGCAGATTTTATTGCGGCTTTAAGAGCATTAAAAGCTTCGTCTGTCTTCTTGCCTTGTGTGATAGCCTTAGCTTCATTAATCTTTTCTTGTAATGCAAATTTATTTACACCACCTATAGAACATACCTTGCCAGGGTCAAGATTCATAACAGAATAAGAATCTGTCTCAAACAGAGTAGGTGTAAAATCTACTGAATCTTTTGTAACAAGAGCTAACCTACAATTTGTTAAAAAGATTTTATCGTCTTTCTTATTTAAACCCATGGATATAGGTATGTTTTTTAGTCTTAGTTTTGTAATTCTTGAAGTTATGCTTTCTTTTACAGTCTTTGGGTTTTCGAAGTTTTCATCATATTCCATGACTATACCGTCAGGGTTGTTTTCTTTGGAGCCAGCTTGGCTTTTTAATGGAGTTTCTTCCAATACTTCTACATTATAAAGCTTTCCGTCAGCAGCCTTGTACTTAATCGGCTTACTATCGTTTATCTTTACCAATCCATATTCTTTTAAATCATCTCCTGTTCCCGCTTCTTTGACATAGGATAAATCTAAATCAACTTTACTATCGCTTACACTAAATCTGTAATAAGGAGATACCCCTTGTGAATCATCAAATATTTTAGTTACATCATTAGTAAGGTCTTCAAGTTTTTTTAGATTTTCTTCTTCACTTATTTTGAACTTTCCATTTTCCCATAGTTCAGCAAGAGGACTGTCTTCTCTTAATATTGGCATACCTTCATATTTTCCATTTGGATAAGTAAGTCCTGCAAAGGTCATTTTTTCCCAATCCATAAGAAGGTCAAAAGTAGGATCCATAGTGCCCATAGCATCTACTCTAACATCAAACATCTTTTTAGCTTCATAGTTAGGGTTACCTTCAGAATCTACTAAAGGGATTTCATAGGTCTTTGGATAAACTTTCCCATTTTCTGTATAGGTTTCCAGTAGATTTTTACTATTATCTAAGGATATTTTATTGCCGGAATACAAGGTTTCGTTTTTTAAATAGTCTTGAAAATCATCTAAGGTATTAAAAGTCCACAAGTTTTCCAAATGTCCATTGACAGGTGCTCCTCCAGTCAAAGTCGAATCTGATATGGTCATAGGTTTAAAAGTCATTCTGAGTTTCATAGACCTATCTGCTCCTACTATTAGGTTTCCATACTTTTCTACTGCACCTGATGCCATGGAGTATCTACCGGGTGTTCCAAAATATCTGATTATTAGTGGAATCTTATAATTTCCCGGCAGTAAATCTCTGGGGATTTCCTTAGGTTTTTCCATAAAGGTATAGATTCTAACTATTCCATTGTCTCTGTATGTGTGAAGTGTACCACTTTCATCTGTCCATTGTTCTCCCTCAGGTAGATCAAATAATGAATCAAAATTAATTTTTACTTCATAATCCCCCGGATTATTAAGATAACTTATATAAAAAGTTTTTTCTATGGTGTCATTTGTATAATTTCTTTCTAATTTTATTGGTTCTTCCCACTTGCCTTCTTTATTTTTTCTGGTTATATATACTCCAAATTGCTCAGGCCATATGGGATAGGAAGTTTCAGTGTTATAGGAGTCAGTAGACCTAATATTTAAAAGTCCAGTCATAAAATAAGCATTTATTTTTAAATCAAAGGCTCTCCATGTTCCACCTCTAGTACCAACTAAATCTGTTTCATTTCTTTTCTTTCTCCTAAAAGCTACAAGGTCAGGGTCATCATCCGGCACTAACTTACCGCTGACATACATTTCCTTATCAGGCCCCCATTTGTCGGGATTTTCTCTATAATATTTCCCAATAGTAGCAATGTGCTCAACTGTACCATAACCTTGCATATAAGTGGGCATAGGAATTTTAACTATACCATCTGCCGGTCTTGGAACTATTGGAAAACCATCTTTATCTACATCAGTTGCAAATATATTAGTTGGCAAAATAAGTATGGATAAAATAAATATCAATAATATATTTTTTATTTTTTTCATTAATTTCTTCCTCGTATATAATTATAAGTTAGTCATAAAAATCTACTTTCCATGACTAACTTTCCAATAATTGAACTAATAAAGGCTTAAAGCTTTTCACTTATTATTTACTACTTCTTACTTCTTATTTCACATAAAGTCTGGCTTCAGGCTTCATCATAAATTTGGCAATTACTCCGCCAATACCTGCAGCATCAAGATTTGTGTCAAATTGTACATGAAAATACTCACTCCAGCTACCAACACTCGCTTTTTTAAGGTATTTAGCTGGAATTTCTGCTGTAAAATACTTTGGTACAAGTTGTTTAGAATCATTGCTTGGATTCCTAGTTTCATGTGGTGTAGCTACTATTTCTCCAGCTTCTGTTTTAAATATTAGTTTTGTACAATCTGCCTTATATCTTTTAATGACTGTTTTTTCCATTCCTTTTGTATATAAGGTAAATTTATAAACTCCACCTTCAAGGATTACACTTGATTTTTCTTTGTCAAACGCTTGATCAGACATTGATAATTTATTCTTTGTTAGATGATATATAGCAAAAGAATTATTTTTTGCCATAACTAAACTAGGAACCATCATCATTACTGCTAATGCTATAACGAACAATTTTTTAATATTACTTTTAATGTTTTTCATTTAATACCTCCTGAATTTTTTGCTTTAAGCCTTTCTTGCAATAACTTGCATTTATTAAAATCCATTTCTGGAATTTTAACCTTTTTTAATTAATAGCGTAGTCGCTATCTTATCTATTAAATTTTCTTTATCTTTTCTATAAAATAGTTTTCAGCTTCTTTAAGTTCTTCTTCTGTTGCCTTTCTTGATTTAAGGCTTGTTTCTATCATTTTTTCTTTTATTTTTTTTGGAACTACAAGTCCTGTTATTCCTTTTAATTTTTCTATCATTTTTGGATCTACTAGTCCTGGACATATGTATTGTCCCAGGGAATCTCTATCTTTTAATAGGTCCTGCAGGTTTTTTATCACCTTCCTTCCATGCTCTGAGTCTGGCATGGCTCCTAAGGTGGCAAATAAGCCAATTTTTTTATTTTTTATTGTTTTTAATAGTTTTAGTGTTTTTGTTTCTAATGTTCCTCTGTCTATCCATCCTCCTAATAGGATAAAGTCATATTCTTCTATTTTGGGTGCTTCTCTTATGTCTTTTATTGTCATTTGTTGCTTGTCTTTTAAGGCTTCATAGATTTTTTCTGCCATTCTCTTGGTGTTTCCCGTCTTTGATGAATAAATTATTAGTCCTTTCACTTTTCCTCCTTAGTCTTCTGCAAATACATATTTTTTATTTTCTATATCTATTATTTTTAGTTTTGTGT
>CAMQDG010000029.1 GCA_946999425.1 uncultured Peptoniphilus sp. | reverse complement strand
ATATTTTTGCATCTTCATCAGTAAGGTCTACTGAAAGCATAAGGGATACATAATTTGCAAGAAGAGATTCCTTTTCCTTATATTTTTCATAAAGTTTTAAAAGTTTATATAAGTCATCTTTATTTTCAACTTTTTTAAAATTTACAATTTCTTCTGAAATTTCCATTGCTTTTTGTAAATCTTTTTTATAATCGTCAGTGTTTTTATAAAGTCTGCTTAAGTCCCATTTTTCATTTTCAGGAACTTCAGATCTTTTTCTTAATCCTTCCATATTCACCTCTATTTAGGAATAAATCCCATTTTCTTAAATGCTTTCCTTACAGTTTTTTCCGCTAAATAAGACGCTCTCTCGTCTCCGTCCCTATAAACCCTTTCAAGATAATCTTTGTCTTTCCTATAGTCTTCGTATTTATTTCTAATGGGTCTTAGACCGTCCACAACCACCTGTGCCAGCTCTTCTTTAAATACTCCATATCCAACACCCTCATATTTTTTAACTATCTCCTGAGGGCTAAGAGAGCTTAGAGAGGAATAAATATTAATCAAATTTTTTATTCCTGGTTGTTCATCGCTATAATTAACAACTCCTAAAGAATCAGTAACCGCTCTTTTTATTTTATTTGCAGTTAATTTTTCATCTTCAATAATAAAAATTGAAGCATTTTCATCTTTATCCGACTTACTCATCTTTGAACTTGGATCCTGCAAAGACATTATTTTTGCTCCTGATTTTGGAGTTAAAATTTCAGGAATTGTGAAAGTTTCAGAATATCTAGTATTAAATCTTTGAGCTAAATCTCTTGTAAGTTCAATGTGCTGTCTTTGATCTTCTCCTACGGGGACGTAGGAAGTTTGATAAAGCAAAATATCAGCAGCCATTAAAACTGGATAATTTAAAAGTCCGGCGTCCACTTCTTTTACTTTTTTAGATTTATCTTTAAATTGAGTCATTCTCTCCAGTTGTCCAAGACCTGTTATAGTATTTAAAAGCCATCCTAATTCCACATGTTGATGAACATGGGATTGAATATAAATAATAGATTTTTTCGGATCAAGACCTGCAGCTAAATACAAGCTTAAAACATCAAGACTTGCCTTTCTAAGTTCTTGGGGAACTTGTGGAACTGTAATTGAATGCATGTCAACAATACAGTAAAGACAATCATATTCTTCTTGCAGCTCTGAAAAATTTGACAGAGCTCCTAAATAATTTCCAAGTGTTAACTTTCCAGAAGGTTGAATTCCAGAATATACAATTTTTTTATTCATAATTTTCCTACCTCTTTAAAACAAAGTCCATTGCTTCTTGGGCTTTTTTTATAATTTCTTTTTCATCTAAAGTTAAAAGTTTTCTATTTTCCATTAAAAGTTTTCCATCAACAATTAAAGTGTCAACATCTTCAGAGGAAGCTGAATAACATAAAGCACTGATTAAATTATTTTTTGGCGTGAAATTTATTGAATTTAAATTAAAAAGTGTTATATCAGCAAGTTTTCCTTCTTTAATTTCTCCTGAATTAATTCCAAAAGCTTCAGCTGCATTTATAGTTGCCATTTTTAAAACTTCAATAGCCTTCACTGCCGTTGCATCTTTTTCAACAGCCTTGTTTACAATGCTTGCAATATGAATTTCTTCAACCATATTTAAATTATTGTTTGAAGAATCTCCGTCAGTACCTATACAAACTTTAATTCCCTTATCAAGCATTTTTTTTACGGGAGTAAAACCACTTGCAAGTTTTAAATTACTTGTAGGATTATAAACTGGGTAAAATTCCTTATCTTTTACTAAATCTATCTCCCTATCAGTTATATGAGTACAATGAGCGGCAATTGTTGGTTGATCTAAAAATCCTATAGAATCACAAAATTCAATTGGAGTCATTTTTCTGTCGCGTAGAGCATCCTCAACTTCTCCTTCTGTTTCAGAAAGATGTATGTGAACCCTATTTCCACATTCTTTTATAAGGGAAATTGTGTCCTTTAAAAATTTATCAGTTGAAGTATAAATTGCATGAGGTCCTGGAAAAATCTTAATTCTTCCATTAGCCTTTCCATCATAATTTTTATATAAGTTTCTCATGTCTGCAAATCTTTCTTCAGGTGAAGGTGGCCCCATTAAATCTCCAAGTCCTCTTGTAAGCATACCTCTTAAACCACTTTTTTCTGTGGCCTCCGCAACTCTATCCATTTCATAGTACATGTCGCAAAAAGTTGCAGTTCCTGATTTAATCATTTCAACCATAGAAAGAAGGGTTCCTATATAAATGTCATCTGATGTTAATTTAGCTTCAACGGGCCAAATTTTATCTTCCAGCCACTCCTTTAATCTATAATCATCTGCATAATTTCTAAGTAAACTCATTCCAAGATGGGTGTGAGAGTTTATAAAGGCAGGCACTGCTAATTTGTCAGATCCGTCAATTATTTTTTCATCTTCAATATCTAAATTTTGTCCGATTTTTTCTATTAAATTGTTTTTAATATAGATATCTACTTTTTCTAAAATTTTTCCATTTCTCACATCAAGTGCTCTAATATTTTTTATTAACATAACTTCTCCTAAAATAAATCTAAACTTTTAATTTTCTATTTTTACATTATATCAAATAGAAATTTTTTTGTTTACATTTAAAATTCAATAATAAAAAATGCTTCAATAATTAATTATTGAAGCACCTTTTGTTATTTTGTAACTACTATTTTTTTATCATCTTTAAGCCATTCAACTTTTGCTCCAAGACTTTCTCCTATAAATCTTAAGGGCCCATAAGACCTATTATTTTTTATAAAAATAGGATTTGTTAATTTAACTTCTTTTCCATTTACCCTTGCAAGGCTTTCTCCTATTTTTATTTCTATTGTTACTTTCTTCTCTTGATCTTTTATCCTTACAAGAGAATTCTTTTTATCCCATTCAATTTTTGCTCCAAGGCTTTCTCCTATAAATCTTATAGGTACCATGGTTATATTGTTTAATATTATCGGCGAAGTGTCATTTAACTTTTCCTGTCCGTTAATAAGAAATTTTTTAGAATTTAATTCTAAAACAAGTTCTTTTAAAACATTCCTTTTCTCTTCCTTATTTGCTTTTTTATCTTTTACACTTTGGCTTATTATGGAAAAATGCTTATAAAATTGTCCTTTTTCTATAACTTGTTTAGGTTTCTTTCTCTCTTTTACACAAACTTTTATGTTTATATGGTCAATTTCTTTTTCATTTGGATTATCGGAAAGATATTTTGCTTCAAAAAATTTTTCTCCTAAACTATCTAAGGAAATTTCTCCATCTTTCCAAGAAAAACCCTTAGGGAGCTTTACATCTGAAAGCTTATCTCCTAAACCACCTGTAAGATTTTCGGGAATTGCGTAAGTTGGATCTGCCTTTTCTATCTTCCAAGGAATTTCTTTTACTTCTTTACTTCCATCCTCCCAAATATATCCTTCTTTAAGTTCTGCTTTTGCTATATATTTTCCGGCATTTATCCCCTTATTTTCTGTAAGCTTATAACCTTCTTTTTCATTTACTCCCATTTTTTCATGCCCATCATAAATTAATCCTAAATTTGCCTTTGGAATTTCTACTTTAACAAGAGGTTTCTCCTTGACTATTACTTTTAAGATTATTTCTTTACTTTTATAGTTTGTTTCATCTTCTGGAGTAAATATGGCAGTAAAAAATTTTTCTCCTAAACTATCTAAGGAAATTTCTCCATCTTTCCAAGAAAAACCCTTAGGGAGTTTTACATCTGAAAGCTTATCTCCTAAATCACCTGTAAGATTTTCGGGAATTGCGTAAGTTGGATCTGCCTTTTCTATCTCCCATTCCAAATATCTTTCTTCTATTTTGTGATTATCAATCCAGGCATATTCATCTGAAGGCCTCACCAGTGTTTTATATTTTCCTGCATTAATTTTTTCATTTTCTGTTAAGAAAACATACTTTGCATCTTCATTTACACCCTTTTGAATTTTACCATTGTAAACAAGGCCTGTATTAACTAAGGGCATATCAATTAATTTTCTGGCCTTAAACTCCTCAGTTTGAAAAATCTTAACTGAATTTAGGTTATCTTTGCCTACAGAAGAAGTAAGAAATCCACTATATTCCTTACCATTTAATATTACCTGTGTTTCTTCAGATAATACATGATTATCCGATGTACACCTAACAGTAAATTCTAATTTATACATTCCCTCTTGGAAAACTTGATTTGTGCATGTATTCCAAGAATTTGTACTTTTATTATATTTGTACCAGAAATAGTTTTGAACTTCTAATCTCCTTTCTTTATCTTTATCTGATAAAAGAAAATTATAGTCAGTTTTTAAGGGGTCTCCTATAACTGGCGTAGAAAATTCTTTACAGGTTATATTAATTTTATCTATTTTTTCCCTATTGTCCTTTGCTACAAATTCTTTTGTAAAAAATTCCCTCCTAGAATAGCCTGGTATACAGTAATATGAATCATTAGATGTTTCATGTTCAAAAAATTCCTCTCTGTTCATTTTAACCTTGGTATCTTTAGAAATATAATATTCATTTGAACTACATTGTAAAGTAATTTTTAACCTATATTTTTTATCTTTATCAAATTTTTTTATATTATATTTAACATCCTTCCAATTTTTATCTGTAAACTCTTGCCATATCATAATCGCGCTTATGCCATTAGCCTCAGACTCAAATCTAAAATTTCCCTTTGGAATTTCTCCATAGGCTTCTGGATTTTTAAACCAATCTGCGATAAGATTTATCTCCTTAACGGGCTTTCTTGTTTCTTCTGCAAATGTACTTACTTTTGTAAAAAAGCATAAACTTAAAATTATAAATAAAACAGCTAAAAATCTTTTACAATTTTTTTTCATAAATGTCACTTCCTAAACACTTTTATATTTATCTTGATTACATTTTATCAAAAAAAAGTTTTAATATAAGTTTTTTGAATAAATTTATAAAAAATATTATTTAGAAATTTAGAATTTTTAAATATTTTTAAAATTGAGTTTACAAAAATCAAGATTTTCTGTATAATATTTAAGGCTCTAATTATCGCGGCAAGATTAAATTAGGAGTGAATTTATAATGGCAAAAATGATGGGACCTAGATTTAAATTATCTAGGAGATTAGGTTTGAATGTTTGCGGTCACCCAAAAGCAGCTAAAAGAATGACTAAGGGAACTGCAAGAAGCGATAAGAAATTAACTGAATACGGAAAACAACTTTTAGAAAAGCAAAGACTAAGAGCTTACTATGGAGTTCTTGAAAGACAATTTGTAAATCTTTTTAAAGAAGCAAAGAAATCTAAAGAACAAACAGGTCCGACTTTAGTTCAATTCCTTGAAAGAAGACTTGATAATCTTACTTATAGAATGGGTTTTGCAAGTTCTATAAGACAAGCAAGACAAATGGTAACTCACGGACACATTTATGTAAATGGAAAAAAATTAAACATTCCTTCTTACAGATGTAATGCCGGTGATGTAATTGAACTTTCTCCAAGAGGAAGAAAAACCGATTTGTTTAAAGAAAACTACGAAACAAACTTTGTTACAAGTTATCCTTATATTTCTAAACAAGAAGGCTTTAAAGCAACTTTAGTATCTCTTCCAAATAGAGAAGATATACCTGTAGAAATAGAAGACCAATTAATCGTAGAATTCTATTCTAAGAATATGTAATATAAAAAACTCCCTTTTCTGGTGGGGAGTTTTTTTATTTTTGTGGTATAAATTTTATGAGGTGATTTTATGAAAGATCCTAAATTTATAAAACTTTTAACTGTTTCTGACAGGGTAAAATTTGATCTGATTAAGGGAATTTTTGAAGAAGAAAATATTCCCTATCTTGTTAAAGATGACGAAGCAGGAAGCCTTATGAGAATTATAGGTGGCTTTTCAAATTATGCCGCAAGTTTTTTTGTTCCGGATTTTCTTTATGAAAAAAGCAGAAATATAATTGCAGAAGATTTTGAAGGAATAGAATTTGATCCCTATGAAGAGGAAAAATAAAAAAAGAGCCTTAGGCTCAATATCTCTCGTTGATGTATTTGTCAATGAGAGAATTTTTTTTATTTTTTTCAAATATATTTTTTTTTTTTAAGACTTCTAAAATCTTTTCATTTTTCGTATGAAAAATAGTTTCTTTTTCATCTTTTAAAACTATTTCAAAAATCTTACCTTCTAAGCCTTTGGAATCACAATTTATGTAATAAGCACTTATATTTTTAAAATTTTTTAATTTTAAAATTTCTAAAATCATCCTATCTTTCAAATCATAATTTTTATTTGAAATATTCATAAATCTATTATAGGTTCTTTTATTTTTTTCTTCCTTTGCCAGCATTCTATAATATTTAGCAACAATATTATAGTACTGATAATTATACATACCCTTTTCGTATGTGTTTACAAATAAAAAGGGCTTGGGGTTTCTAAAAGAAAAAAACTCATAGCTCTTTATTAAAAATTCTTTTTTACTTATTAATTTGTCATCGTAATCTTTAATAAGTTTTGAGCGGTGCAAAAAGAACCGCTCAAAAACATTCTCTAAATTTGTCAAAATTTTTCTTTCTAAATATAATAGGCAAATTGTAAAAATAAAGGCAATATAAGCATAACTATCAGTATTATTACAATTATCCTTGTCAACAACTTATTATCTCTCATTATTTTTACTTTGCTTCTTCCGATGTTATTTCAATGGCATTTTCTTTTAAATAATCAGACATATCACTTAATAGATAATCTACATTTATATAAATTTCTCTTGATGATGCATCTTTTACAGACTCAAGTTTCTTATGTAGATACTCAAGGTCTGTTATACTTAAATTTAAAACCTTATAAATACCATCTACATAGATTTTTTGAAGGTCATAATCCATTGCGTAAAGTCCACAAATAAAACCGTAGAATGATTCAAGATCATTTAAATTATATTCAGTAGCATTTATAAGTCTTATATTATAATCAAGACTAAAAATGTGATCATCGTCAACTTCTACAAATGCAATATTGCCATTTCCATGTGCCATATCTTCATTTGCATTTTCTATTAACCATCTTGTTTTACCGACACCCTTTGCACCTAAAATAAATTTAATCATGCTAATCTCCCTTTCTTAGATCTCCTTGAAAGTAATTATTTTCTTCCATCTCTTTTACTATTTCATCTCTTATTTTCCACCAGGAAGTGTCCCAGTTGCAAAATAGAGAATTTTCTTTCGGAGCTCTGCCTATAATTCTTTCAACGACAATCTCTTTATTTAAATTTCTTAAAAATAAAATAACCCTTTTTTTATATTCCTCAAGATTTATTAATTCAATCTTCCCTTCTTGGTAAAGATTGCCAAGAATTGTATTTTTTAAAATATATAGAGCATGAAGTTTTACTTCATCAACATTTAAAGCACTCATAAGTTTTGCTGCTTCAATTGTATCTAATTCATCATCCCAAGGCAAATTTAATATAAGATGAACTGCAATTCTAAGACCATGCTTCTTAGCCCTTAGAACTCCATCTATAAATTCTGAAAGCCCATGGCCCCTATTTATAATTTTTAAAGTGTGATGGTTTGGACTTTGCAAACCCAGCTCCAAAGTTACCATATAATTTTCATTAATCTTTTCTAAAAATTCTAAATATCTTTCTGGCAAGCAATCCGGCCTTGTGGAAATATTAATTCCTACAATATCTTCTATCAAGCATTCATCTATGGATTTTTTAAATTTTTCAAAATCCATATAAGTGTTGGTAAAATTTTGAAAATATGCTATAAATTTTTTAGCCTTATACTTTTTTTCAATAAGTGCCTTATTTTTTTCAATTTGCTCTTTTATTGAGCCACACCTATTTTCAAAGCTTCCACCCTCTTCTCCGCAAAATATGCAACCGCCCTTTCCTAAAGTTCCATCTCTATTAGGACAAGTTAGGCCTTCTATTTTTATGGGAAGTTTATATACTTTTTCATTAAATTTTTCTTGAAGAAATTTTGAGTATTCCCTATATACCAAAGAAATTATTCTTCCTCATCTTCCTCTTCGAAATAAGATTCCAACTCTTCTACAACTCTATCATACAAATCTTCATCTTCAATTACATTAAGTTCAACTTCTTCATCATTGATTTCAGTGTATTCATAGATTAAAATCTCTTCTTCTTCTCCTTCAACAGGACAAAGAGCTATATAAGATTTACCTTCAAAGTCAAAGATTCCCAAAACTTCACATTGAAGTTCTGTGCCATCATCAAGGGTAATATCCATATAATCTACCATTTCTTCATGGTCATCGTGGCATCCACAACCACATCCACATCCGCAATCTCCTTCGTGCAATAAAAATTTTTTCATATTTACCTCCTATTTTGTATTCTTTAAAATTTCTTTTATTAATTCATAAGTTCTCTTTGTAGACGAAATGCTTAAATTTTCACCAGGAGCATGTACTCCATGCATTTCAGGTCCTATAGATGCCATTTCAATGTTCCCTATAGATTTTTTAAATATTCCGCATTCAAGTCCACCATGAGTGGCAAAAATCTCCATAGGCTTATTATAAAGATTATTATAACTTTTTTGTATCAAATCAATTAAAGCTGACTTTTCTTCAAAGGGCCATTCAGGATAAACAGAAAGAATCTCTAAATCTCCTCCGAAAAATTTTGATAAAATTTCAATTCTCTGAGACAAGAATGTTTTAAGAGTTCCCTTATTACTCCTTAAAGCTGAAATTATATTTATATAATTTCCGTCATCTTCTAAAACTCCTATGTTTGATGAAGATTCAACTAAGCCCTTCAAATCACTGCTCATAGTTAAAACTCCATTTGGCATTACATTTAAAATACCTATAATTCTTTTTTTAAGGTCTTCTTTTAAACATTTTTTTTCTTCAAAAGACTTTTCAAAATTAAGCCTTATATCAGGATCAATTTTGCCTAATTCCCTTACATACTCACTGTTTAATTTTATTGTCAAAAGCTGAGCTTTCTTTAAATCTTCTTCTTTAATAGCTATTTTAGCCTTTGAATTTCTTGGAATTGCATTGAGTTTTCCACCACCGCTAAGACTTATAAGCTTTATATTAAACTCTTCATCAAATCTATATAGAGCCCTTGCAAGTCTTACAATAGCATTTCCATGATATTTATGAATTTCTCCTCCGCTGTGGCCTCCCTTAAGACCTGAAATTGAAAGTTCGTAAAAAATATATCCTTTTTCTAAATCTTCATATTCTTTTTTAAACTTAACTTCATTTCTTTGGCCTCCCGCACAGGAAACAGTCAATACTCCCTCTTCTTCAGAATCGAGATTTAAAAGCCTTTTTGCAGAAAGTTTTTTCCCATCTAAATTTAAAGCTCCAGTCATTCCTGTTTCTTCATTTGCAGTAAAAAGACATTCCAGTTTTGGTGCTTGTAAATCTTCATCTTCAAGAAGTGAAAGAATCATTGCAACCGCTATGCCGTTGTCAGCTCCTAAAGTAGTTTCCCTTGCGATTATTTTATCCTCAAAAACTTCAAAATTAATTGGGTCTTTTGAAAAATCATGGTCTGATTCAGGTTTTTTCTCACAAACCATATCAATGTGTCCCTGTAAAATAATAGGCTCCACGTCTATATAATCCTTGTGAGCTTCCTTATAAACAATTATATTATTAAAACTGTCTCTATAATATTGAAGGTTTTTTGATTTTGCAAAAGCCTCAATATAATCCGCAATTTTTTCTTCATGAAATGAAGGTCTTGGAATTTTTGTTATCTCTTCAAAATAATAAAAAACTCTATCTGGTTGATAGTTTTTTAATTTTCTCAAATTTTTTCCCCCTCAAATTAATTATAACCTAAACAAACTAATACTTCACCAATTTATTTTTACAAAAAAAGAAAACTACAGCCTAAACTGTAGTTTTAAGAATTTAAATTTATATGGCAATAACCATGGGGATTTTTATCTAAATAGTCCTGATGATATTCTTCAGCCAAATAAAAATTTTCAAGTTTTTTTACTTCTGTTACAATTTCTCTCTTATAATTATTTTTTATACTTTCTATAAAATCATCAATAATTTTTTTGTCCCTATCATCTGTAAAATAAACTCCGCTTCTATACTGATGTCCTATGTCTGGACCTTGTCTATTTATTAAAGTCGGGTCTATTACTTTAAATAATTTTTCCAAAAGCTTTGAAAGGGAAATTTTCTTCTGGTCATAAATAATTTTTACCGTTTCTGCAGCAAGAGTTCTGCCACTACAAACTTCCTCATAAGTTGGATTTTCAGAAATTGAATTTGCATACCCCACATCTGTATCAACTATACCTTCAACCCTTTTAAAATATGCTTCAATCCCCCAAAAACATCCGCCAGCAAAATATATCTCTTTCATTTTTACTCCTTAATCTTTATCAAATATAAATTTTAAATCATCCTTTGAATGTTTATCTATAAATTGAATTATTTCAGGAATTTTTTGTTCAATTTTTTTAGGTGCTTTTTTCATAATAAAATCAAAAGTTGATTCTTTCTTAAATCCAAGAGCAGTTATTTTTAAAAGTTCATCTTCTATTTCCTTTTGAGCTTTATAAGTTAACTTTGTATCGGCGAAGCCATCAAGGAAAATTAGAGAATATTTATACCTTAAAAAATATAAAAATTCTTCAAAAGATTCTGCCCTGGAGCCTCCTTCAATTATAAAAATTATCTTAAAGAAAAGATTCCATTCAAAATCTTCGTTAATTACATTTACAAGAGATGCCCCAATAGAACGAGTGAAATCGTCAAAATATGATGGAGTTCTGTCAAAAACCAAATAGTGTTCAAGATCTAATTCCATATCACTTATAGCTGTTATCCTATTTAAAAGTTTAATGAATTGGTCTCCGTAAGAAAGCTCTTTTTGTTTTACGCACTTCATAAAAAGATAATCAACTATTACATCTGTTGTATCTTTAAAGTTTAAAATAATTCCCAGCTCTTCCCTAACCTTATTAATAAACACATCATGGATTATCTTTGAAAGAAGAATTTTTAATTGGTCTGTATTATCCTGATAACTTTTATTTTCCATACTTTCCACATGGTTATAAAGAAGCCTTAATTGAGTATCTATCATAATAAGGTTTGTTCTTATAGAACCTAAAATATCCCTGAAAAAATTTTCTGTAATCATATAATTATAGTTCTTATAAAGAACCTTATGATCAATTTCTCCCCAAAATACATTTACAATAGATTTAATTTGTAACTCAAAATGTATTTTTCTTTCATTCTCTACATATTCTCCATCAATTTTATAAATTTCAAAACCGTTTTTTTGAATTTGAGGTTGATGGTCAGAAAGCTTTAAACGAATTTTTTTATAAGCTCTTGTCGTATAATAATCATCATCAACTTTAATATTGAAGACCTTTTTTATTTTTTTGAAAATTTTTTCTTCATCTTCAATAAATCTACATTCGCACCTTAAACCTATTAAATCCTGAAGGGTAAAAATTGTATCCTCTTCTGAAAGCCCAGAAACATAATAATTATTTCTTACAATTTTTTCTTTTATACTTTCTCTGCTTTTGACTCTATATGTAATATTTACAAAAGATTCATCAGATTTACACATGGTTCTGAAAGCCTTAGACAAATCATTGGCAACTTCTTCAAAAATTTCTCTATTTTCATCTAAATATTTTAAAGTCCCATCAATAAAATTAAATAAACCAAGTCTCATTTAAAACCTCCCTTATATAGATACCCATTTCAGAAAAAAAGACGCTTATGCGTCTTCTTCTACTGAATGTTTTTCAACCTTATATTTTTTAGAAAGTTCACTCATAATATCCATATAAAGTTTTTGTTCTTTTTGTTTTCTAATTTTATTTTCAATTTGACCCTTTACTTGATCAAAAGTCAATTTCTTTTCGTCATTTTTATCATTAACTTTAATAATATGGTAACCAAATTGAGTCTTAACCGGATCTGAAACTTGTCCAACTTCCATTTGGAAAACAGCCTTGTCAAATTCAGGTACCATTTGTCCAGGATAGAAAGTTCCTAAATCTCCACCCTTTTGTGATGATGGACAAGTTGAATGTTCCTTGGCAAGATCTTCAAAATTTTCCCCTTCATCTATTTTATTTTTCAATTCTTTAGCTTTTTCTAAATTATCAACTAAAATATGAGAAGCATGGACAGATTTAGGTGATAAAAATTCATCCTTATGTTTTTCAAAATAGTCTTTTATTTCCCCTTCTGTAACTTTAATATTTCCAAAAAGTTTTCCAAGAGAATAAGTTTTTAATAAAGACTCTTCAGTTTTTCTTATAACTTTTTGAAATTCTTCTTCCTTATCCCAACCTTTTTCCTTTGCATCTAAGTAAAGCATCTCTTGATAAACTAATTCATCCAAAACTTGGTCAAGTAATTTATTTTTAATAAAATATTGACCTGTACTTGGATCCAATTGACTCATAAAAATATTAAAGTCTTCACCTGTTATTACTCTATCTCCAACTTTTGCTAAAATTTTTTCTTTTTCCATTTTTTCCTCCCTTTGTTAATTTAATAATAACACACATAGAAAATACAGACAATTTAATACCCTTAAACTTTACTATTTAAAAGCTCTGTGTTAATATTCACTTTGAGATAAAAAAATATTAAGCGCCAGACCTTAATGGTTAACGAGGGACGAAGTTATCGAAATTTCGGCGGATGCTTCGTAGGTACCACAGCCTAAACATCAAACAAATATGTAAGCAATTACAAAACAAAGCTGATGGAGTGGATCTCTAAATTATTTTTGGAGGTAAATATGTGCGGTATAGTATGTTATAACGGAAAAAAACAGGCCTTAGATTTAGTTCTTGAAGGTCTTGAAAAATTAGAATATAGAGGTTATGATTCCTCGGGAGTTTCTATATTAAAAGATGAAATTACAACTATTAAAAAAGCCGGTAAAATTGAAACCCTATTAAAAGAAATTGAAAAATCTTCTCTTGATTTAAATTCAAAAATTTGTATAGGTCATACAAGGTGGGCAACTCATGGTGTTCCTACAGATATAAATGCCCATCCTCATAATTCCATGGATAATTCCATAAGTATTGTTCACAACGGTATAATTGAAAATTATCTGAACATCAAAGATGAGCTTAATAAAAAAGGTATTGAATTTAAATCAGACACTGACAGTGAAGTAATTGCTCAAGCTCTTGGAAAATATTATGAAAAAGATTTATTAACAAGTGTTTTTAAAGTTAGAGATATGTTAGAAGGAGCTTATGCCTTAGGAATAATTTCCTCTAAAGACCCAGGAGTTTTAATAGGCTTAAGAAATGAAGCTCCTTTGATTGCAGGAATATGTGATGACGGAGTTATCCTCGCTAGCGATATTACAAGTATAATAGAATTTACTAAAAAAGTTATTTATCTTGAAAATGGGGACCTTATTTATATTAAAGACGGTCAATATAAAATTTATGATAAAAATAAAAATATTGTTCAAAGAGAAATTAAAGAAATAAATTGGACTTTTGAAGCTGCAAGTAAAGAGGGTTATGAGCACTTTATGATTAAAGAAATTCATGAACAACCTCAAATGGTTAAAGATGCTATAAGCCTAAGAATTTCCAACGGATTAATAAAACTTACAAACTCTTTTACAAAAGAAGAAATAGAAAATTTTTCAAATATTTATATTGTAGCTTGTGGAACAGCTTTTCATGCAGGAGAAGTTGGGAAATATCTTTTAGAAAAATATTTAAAACGACCTGTTTTTGCTGAAATTGCATCAGAATTCAGATACAACGATCCCTTTATAGATGAAAACTCTCTTCTAATTGTCGTTTCCCAATCAGGAGAAACTGCTGACACTCTTGCAGCTATTAAAGAAACAAAAAGAAAAGGCGGAAAAGTTCTTGCAATTACAAATGTAGTAGGCTCATCCATAGATAGAGAGGCAGATAAAGTTATGTACTGCTATGCAGGACCTGAAATAAGTGTAGCTTCAACAAAGGCCTACACTGCACAAGTTATTGCCTTATATTTCTTAACTTTAGACTTTGCTTACAAAACTGGAAAAATTTCTAAAGAAGAATTAAATGAATTTTTAGATGAAATGCGAAATCTTCCTAAATATATTGACGAAATTTTAGATAGAGAAGATGTTTTTAAATCTATAGCCCAAGAAATAAAAGATTCTCTCTCCTCATTTTATATAGGTAGAGGCCTTGATTATTTAAGTGCAAAAGAAGGTGCTTTAAAATTAAAAGAAGTAACTTATATTCATGTTGAATCTTTTGCCGCTGGCGAATTAAAACATGGTTCTTTAGCTTTAATTGAAGATGGAACCCCTGCTTTTGCAGTAGCAACTCAAAAAAGACTTCTTGAAAAAACTCAATCAAATATAAAAGAAATAAGTGCCCGTGGCGGACATGTATATGGAATAGGTGTTCACGATGAACATGAACTTTTAAAGAAAGCTTGTAAAAATGTATTTTATCTTCCTGAAACTAAAGAAGATTTAATGCCAATCTTAAGTGTAATACCTATGCAGCTTCTTGCTTATTATACTAGCCTTGCAAAAGGAATTGATGTTGATAAGCCAAGAAATCTTGCAAAATCAGTTACAGTTGAATAAAAATTAAGGCGACTTAAAGTCGTCTTTTTTATTTTAAAATTTCCTATTAATAGACTTTTCTTAAAGCAAATAATATAATAAATAAAGAGGAGATTGAAATTTTTAATGATTTATTTTTATATATTTTCTTGGTTTATATTTTTAGTACTTTCTTATAAATTCACCCTAATTGAAAATTCATTTTTATATCTTTCCCCCACGAGGAAAGAAAAACTCATCGATGATGGAGTAGATATTAAATACATTGAAAAATTAAGTAAAGACGGAAAAATATATTCCACAACCTTAATAGGAGATTATTTTTCAAACGGTTTAAGTGTAATCTTTATTTCAATGGCATTTTATAAAGCTTTTGGTCATGGATTCTTATATTTAGGTTCTATCTTTGGAATATTCTTAATTATACTCTTTGGAGAATCCCTCCCAAAACACATTGCAAAAAAAAATTATGAAAGTGTTATTGAAAAAAATAAAAAATTTACCATATTTATCTTTTATTTTTTAAAACCCTTAGTTTTCTTTATAAGGCTTTGCCTAAGCGGAATTTTTAAAATCTTCAAAATAAATTGGTCTTACAAAGAACCCTTAATGACTGAAGATGATTTAAAAGATGCTGTAAGTATTTCCTTAAAAGAAGGAATTATTGATAAAAGCGAAGTCGGAATCATTGAAAATGTAATGGGATTTAGAGATTCCTTTGCAAAGGACATAATGACGCCAAGAACTGATATAGTTGCCATTGATGTAAATGCAACATATAAAGAAATCACAAATACAATAAAAGAAGAAAACTTTTCAAGGATGCCAGTTTATGAAGATGATTTAGATAATATTTTAGGAATCCTCTATGTAAAAGATCTTTTCTCAAAAACTTTTACCGGATCTCTTAAAGATAACTTGGACCTTTTAAAGCAACCCTACTATACTTTTGAATATAAGCCCATAGCAAATCTTTTTAATGAAATGAGACATAAAAAAATTTCCATTGCAATTGTTTCTGATGAATATGGTGGAACAGAAGGCATGATAAGTACCGAAGACCTAATCGAAAAAATTGTTGGAGAAATAAACGACGAATATGACGAAGAAGAAGATATGGACTTTATAAAACTTGCTCCAAATAAATATTTAGTTGACGGTTCCATGAACGTTGAAGATTTAGGACACTTACTAAATAAGGAATTTGAAACTGAAGAATTTGATTCAGTTGCCGGTTATATTATTGAAAATATAGACAGGTTCCCTAAAAAAGGTGAAGATATTATTTTAAACAATATAAAATTTCATATTGCAGAAGCCTCTAAAAATAGAATTGATAAAATAATAGTAGATGTAAATAAAAACAAATAAAAAAGCCGAGTCATTTTTGACTCGGTTTTTTATATAGATTACATTTCTTCAACAATTCTCTTTGTATCTCTTGCAATCATAAGCTCTTCATTTGTAGGAATAACCATAACTTTTATTGAAGAATCATTTGAAGATATTATAGCTTCTCTTCCTCTTGTCTTATTTCTCCATCTGTCAAGTTTTACCCCAAATTGGCTTAAAGCATTAATAATTGCAGCTCTGTTATCCGGTGAATTCTCTCCAACTCCTGCAGTAAAGATTATTGCATCACAATAATCAAGTTCAGTTAAATAAGATCCTATAGTTTTAGTAACTTGAGACTCAAAAGCATCAAGAGCAAGAGCAGCTCTTTCATTTCCACTTGCTGCTGCATCTTCAAGATCTCTAAAATCTGATGAAATTCCTGAAAGTCCTAAAACACCACTCTTTTTATTTAAAATTTCGTTAATTTCAGCAGGACTTAAATGTTCTTTTTCCATTATAAAAGTAACAATTGCCGGGTCAATATCTCCAGAACGAGTTCCCATTATAAGTCCTTGTAAAGGAGTAAATCCCATAGAAGTATCCCAGCTCTTTCCATGTCTTATACAAGAAATAGAAGATCCATTTCCAAGGTGGCAAGTAATTAAATTTACATATTCTTGGTCCTTACCTAAAAGTTTTGCCGCTCTTTCAGTTACATATTTATGGCTTGTTCCGTGGAAACCATATTTTCTTATTTTATATTTTTCATAATATTCATAAGGAATTGCATACATATAATTTACAGCAGGCATTGTATGGTGAAAAGCTGTATCAAAAACTGCAACTTGTGGAGTATTTGGCATTAACTCTTCACAAGCATTTATTCCTATAATATTTGGCGGATTGTGTAAAGGAGCAAGCTCTACATTTTTTTCAATAGCTTTTTTTACTTCCTCAGTAATTAAAACGGAATCTGAAAATTCTTCTCCCCCATGTACAACCCTATGACCTACGGCGCCTATTTCATCCATGCTCTTAATAGCACCTGTTTTTTCATCAAGAAGACAATTAATTACAAGACTTATAGCATCCTTATGATCAGCTAAAGGTTTTTCAATAACTTCTTTCTCTTTTCCTGTAGTCTCGTGTTTAATTCTTGAACCGCTTATACCGATTCTCTCAACAAGACCCTTTGCAAGAACCGTCTCTTTTTCAGTATCAATTAATTGATACTTTAAAGAAGAGCTTCCGCAATTAATGACTAGTATATTCATTAATACCTCCTAAAATATTTTCCTTTTAGATTCCTTAGTAATTATACCATAAAATGATGGAAAAATTTTAAATGGAAATTGTATAATAAATATGGTGATAAAATGAAAATAGGTTTAGTTGCAGAATATAATCCCCTACATAAAGGACATTTATATCAAATAAATAAAATTAAAGAAATATATCCCGACGGAAAAATTATTGTGTGCATGTCTTCAAACTTTGTTCAAAGAGCAGAACCAGCAATAATAAATAAATTTCAAAGAGCAAAAATTGCCATAGATTTAGGCGTGGACTTAGTTTTTGAACTTCCGGTTTATTTTTCAACACAAAATGCTGAAATTTTCGCAAAAGCTTCCATAAATATTTTGAATAAATTGAAAGTTGAAAAAATTATTTTCGGCTCTGAAAATAAAATTGAAACTCTAAAAAATATTTTAGAAAAAATTGAACAAAATAAAAATATTTATAGGGAAAATTTAAAAGAAAATTTAAAAAAAGGCTATTCTTACCAAAAATCCTCCCTTATTGCCA
>CAMQDG010000028.1 GCA_946999425.1 uncultured Peptoniphilus sp. | reverse complement strand
GGTGGGCTTTTTTTTTTTTCTTAGCTGAATTTTCATAGCCTATATATGGATTAAGTGAAGTTACAAGCATTAAAGATTTATTTACATTCTCATTAATCTTTTCCATGTTAGGTTTTATTCCTACTGCACAATTTTTATTAAAACTTATAAGAGCGTCACTTAAAAGTCTTACACTTTGAAGAAAATTATAAGCTATAAGAGGCATATATACATTTAATTCATAATTTCCTTGAGAAGCTGCTAAGCTTATGGCAGTGTCATTTGCCATTACTTGAACACATACCATTGTAAGGGCTTCTGCTTGGGTTGGATTAACCTTTCCCGGCATTATTGATGAGCCTGGTTCGTTTGCCGGAATTGTTATTTCTCCTATTCCACACCTTGGTCCTGATGCAAGAAGTCTTACATCATTGGCCATTTTAAGCATATCACAGGCAAGAGCCTTTATTGCTCCATGTACAAAAACAAGTTGATCTTTACTTGTTAGAGCATGAAATTTATTTTTTGCACTTATAAATTTATGACCACTTTTTTTTGAAATTTCTTCCGCCACCATTTTTGCAAAATCCTTGTGGGCATTAAGTCCTGTTCCTACTGCAGTTCCTCCCAGGGCAATCTCTCTAAGCCTTTCAATGGAATCTTTTATCATCTCCTTTGAAAGTTCAAGCATTCTATGCCAGCCACTTATTTCTTGTCCTAAAGATAGGGGTACTGCATCTTGCAAGTGGGTTCTGCCTGTTTTTATAATTTCCATGTATTCTTTTGAAAGTCTATCAAAAGTTTTTTCCAATTGATCTATGGCAGGAATTAATTTTTCTTCTATTGATATTAAAACACTTATATGAAGAGCTGTTGGAAAGGTGTCATTACTTGATTGAGATTTATTTACATCATCATTGGGATGAAGGACTTTTTCTTTTAGTATTTCATTTCCCCTGTTTGCTACTACTTCATTTACATTCATATTACTTTGTGTGCCAGAACCTGTTTGCCAAACCACAAGAGGGAAATGTTGGTCAAGTTTTCCTTCAAGTATTTCATCACAAACTTTTTTTATAGCTTCTGATTTTTTTTCATCAATAAGTTTTAAATTTTTATTAGTTTGAGCAGCTCCATATTTTAAAATTGCAAAAGCTCTTATTATTTCCTCAGGCATTTTTTCAGTGCCTATTTGAAAGTTTTCATGACTTCTTTCAGTTTGAGCAGCCCAATACTTATCTTTTGGAACTTTTATCTCCCCAATGCTGTCATGTTCAATTCTATAATCCATTATTCTCTTGCAACTCCATCTTTTCTTGCTTGATCTGCTACAGCTTTTGCAACTTTTTCTGCAACACTTAAATCAAAAGCATCAGGGAGTACACGTTCTTCTATAGGCTTTTCAACTGCATCTGCTATGGCATGAGCTGCGGCAAGTTTCATGTTATCTGTAATTTTTCTTGCTCTTACATCAAGGGCTCCTCTAAAAAGTCCTGGAAATACTGATACATTATTTACTTGATTTGGAAAATCGCTTCTTCCTGTACCGCAAATTCTTGCTCCACCTTTTTTTGCTTCTTCTGGATAAATTTCAGGAACTGGATTTGCCATTGCAAAGACAATCGCATCCTTATTCATCTTTTCTACCATTTTACTTGTAAGAAGACCAGGACCTGAAACTCCTATAAAAATATCAGCTCCTGTTAAAGCTTCTTCCATGCCTCCCTTAATATTCTCAGGATTACACTTAGAAAGCATTTTTTTTCTATATTCATCATCGTAGTAGTCCGGACCTATTATTCCTTTTCTTCCTACAAAAATTACATTTTTTGCCCCTTCAAGAGTAAGAAGGTGTAATATCGCCATGCCTGCTGCTCCTGCACCGCTCATTACAATTCTTGTGTCTTCAAGTTTCTTTCCTATTAACTTTAAAGAATTTAAAATTGCTGCAAGGACTACTATTGCAGTTCCATGTTGGTCGTCATGGAAAACTGGGATGTCCATTTCTTCTGCAAGTCTTTGTTCTATTTCAAAACACTTAGGTGCTTTTATATCTTCAAGATTTATCCCACCAAAAGTAGGTTCAAGATTTTTTACAGTTTTTATAATTTCTTCTGTATCTTTTGTAGCAAGACATATTGGAAAGGCATCAACATTGGCAAAATTTTTAAATAAAATTGATTTTCCTTCCATAACTGGCATGCCTGCCATAGCTCCTATATCTCCAAGGCCTAAAACTGCAGTTCCGTCAGTTACAACTCCTACAAGATTCCATTTTCTTGTTAAATTATAAGCTTCATGGGGATCTTCTTTAATTGCTAAACAAGCTTCTGCTACTCCCGGTGTATATGCAAGAGCAAGAACTTCTGCGTTATCTGTCTTTGCTCTTGGTTTAATTTCAAATTTTCCTCTTAATTCTCTATGAAGCTTCATAGCCTCTTTTTTATTGTCCATTTTTTTCCTCCTAAGTTAAGTAAATATTAAAAATAAAAATCTTTAAACTAAGTAAATTATAGCACACAATCCCTTTTATGCAGAAAATGTTTTCTTAATCCTTGACTTAAAAATAAAAGGCTAATAAACTTAAATTGGTGATATTTTGAAAAAATATTTTTTATTTTTAATTTCAATTTTTATATTTTTAACTGCCTGCTCAAATCAAGAAATCTCAAAAGAAATGGATGAAAAAGAAAAAATTTTTCAATACTTTTCTTCCAGACCTTCTGCTGAAAAGATTAAAGATTTAAGTGTCGCTTTAAATAAAACGGAACAAATAATGAATTTAAAAAATGATACTCTTACTATTGAGCTTAGTGATCAGGATTATTTTAAAAATTCTTACCAAAATATAAAAGAGCTTATTTATATTTTCTATTTAAATCCTGACATAAATACCATTGTTTTAAAAAGCTCCACAGATAAAAGCATTATTGAAAGAAAAACTTTTAAAGCATATTTAAGTGAACTATTTTCTCTACCTGTAAATGAGGAAAATTTTAAAAAACTCACTTATGCGCTTAAATCTATTGACGAAGATGAACTTTCAAAAATTAAAATTAAAGATGATATAGATTCTTTAATTAAAAGCATCTATGGCAATTCAAGGGATTTAGACCAAATAAGCTATAAGATAGTAAAAGATAAAAGAGAAAAAAATTTGTATGTTTTTTATATTTGTCTTAGATCGTCACATTTTAATGAAAAACTTGCGGAAAAATCTTATAATAATTTATTTGTAAAATTTAAATTTAGAAAAAAGGCCCTTCTTTCTTATAGCCTTTTTTCAAAAGAAACGCTAAAGCAAGAAGATTTAAAGTCTTTAAATATATATGAACTTGCAGAAAATGCCAGCATGGCAAATTATTATATAAATCTTAATGGTGCAAAAGAATATTTAAAAAGCATAAAAAAATAACCCGAATTTTTCGGGTTATTTTAATACTTGTTCTAAGTCTGTTTCAGGACCTATATTTATCCTATTCATTGAAAAAGTAGATTGTTTTAATCCCTTTAAAATAATACTTTCTCCTTCATTTGTTGTAAATGTAATGTTATATCCATTTTCTTTTACTATAACATCACTTAAATTATCATGAAAGCCTAAAGGATATGCCATAGCCTTATAGGGACTCATAAGTCCTTTCATCTTTTCTTCAAAATTTTTAATATCATTTTTTAAATAAGAAATATATTTTTTCTCATCCCCCTGTCTTAAAAGAGATGTGTGAATATCAGGATTTTCTTTTTCATATTTCTCCACTTGATGCATATCAAAAGAGTGGGAACCAAATTCTACAAGCTTTGAATTTTTCATTTCTTCCATTTGGTTTAAGTCATAATGGGGAATAATTTTTATTCCACTTTCTTTATAAGTATCTTTGCCTATGGAAACTCCTATGGGAAAATACAAAGCTTTATAATTATACTTTTTTAAAAGGGGGTAAACTTTTGTATAGTTACTTTTATAGCCATCATCAAAAGTTAGAAGAATTGATTTTTCCGGAAGGGCTTTTCCCTTCTCTACAAAATCATTTATATCTTTTAGACTTATTGTTGTATAGTTTTTCTCTTTTATTTTTTCAAAAAGTTCTATAAGCTTATTTTCATCAATTACGGCAGGATTATTTTTATCTTGTCCTATATGATGGAGCATCAGGTTTAAAATTTTACCTTCAAAATTTTCTTTTTTCGCCAGATGGGGTCTTAGATCTTGTCCTTTTTTTATAAAAGTTCCAAAATCTTCAGGAACAAAATGCTCTTTATCTCCAAAGATTTTATATATCATCATATCCCCCACGTCATTTCTATAGTGGGCAGTATCATAAAAATATCTTGGATCAAGACTTATACTTGAATAAGTAAAATCCCAATAGTCGCTTATTTTATTTAACCTTCTATAAAATTCATCAATATCTTCTTTTGGGTAGGCTTTAAAGGCAGTTTCATAAAGAGGATACATTATAAGTCTTAATTTAACATTTTTCTCTTGCAAAAACTTTACTGTATCTTCTAAGTCTGAAAAAAATTGATCTTTATATTTTGTTTCTATTTTTGCCTTTTCAAATTTAAAATCCGGATATAAATTTAAATAATTTTCAAGGGAGCCTATATTTTCTGTATCTCTAACTCTTTTGTCATAATTGCCACTTTCAGGTATAAATACATCAAAACTCGATGGAATATAAGATTTCTTTTTTGAAGACTTATACATATCATAGGCATATCTAATATCTGAAAATAAATAATTTAAATAAAATTCAAATTTATTTTTACCATCAACTTCAGGCTTCATCTTATAGTGAAGATCCTTGTCCCCTGTGTCATAACTTTCAGCAAAAGAAAATGTAATAGGCAAAACTATTTCTTTTGCCCCTCTTTTATTTACCAAATATTTAACCGTTTCTTTTACATCCTTCATATCGGCACCATAATAAAAGGCGTTATAATAATTTTTTTTGCCATATTTATTAAAGCTTTGTGTCAAAAGAGGACTTGAACCTGATGACCCTACTATATAAGCATCATAATTATTCTTATTATTTAGATAAGTTATTTTTGCAGTTCTAGGATTTCTTGTCATCCTGTATGCAAACCAACCATCTTTTCTAAAGACTCCAAAAGGGTCCATATAAACATTTATTGCTCCTATTAAAATAAGAATACTCAAAATTGAAAGTATAACTATTTTAATTTGTTTTTTAGCTTTCATTTTTCTCCTAATATTTTTGATATACAAATTCCATTTGAGTAATATTTGTACCCATAAGTCCGAAAACTATTGTAAATCCTATTACAAAGATTAAAAGTAAATATAGGCTTATAGGCTTAAGTTTCTTTATCTTTTCGTAAAAATCTCCGTACTTTTCCTTATATATTCCTGCAAAAATCATTATAATTATGCCAATAATAAGAACCACATAGGAAAGAGGCTTCATATTCATAGCAGAATAAAAGTTTGTCCAAAAATTTTTCCCAAAATAATTCTTTACAGTATATTTAAGCATGATCCAAAGTTCTCTTCCAGTATTTGCCTTAGAAAAATATCTTCCTATGGTGGTAATAAAAATTACCCATAAAATCTTTAAGGAATATTTAAATTTATAGGGTAGAGGAAGTTTCTTATCTATGTCTGCTCTTATATTTTCTAAAACAAGAGAAATAGATATAACTATACCATAAAATAAACCAAATAAAATAGATATGGTTCTTGCACCATGCCAAGCTCCTATTAAAAGATAGACTACAATTGTTGAAATAAGTAAAGTAAAAATTTTTCCATATTTAGGGCCGAATTTTTTTCTTGATTTTTTATTTATATTAGCAAAACTCTTTGAAAGACTCATAGGATAAAATACATATTCTCTCATCCAAGCTCCCAAACTCATGTGCCACCTTCTCCAATACTCGGCAACTGAATCGGCAAAATAGGGATTATTAAAATTCTCTGCAAGATCAATTCCCAAGATTTTTGAAAAACCCCTAACCATATCTATACCGCCGGAAAAATCTGCATAAATTTGAATTCCAAAAACAAACATAGCAAAAAATAAAACAGAACCTTGATAAGAAGTGTAGGATTTTACAACATTTCCTATAGGTTCAACCAATCTATCTGCTATTACGGTTTTCTTCATAATGCCGAATAAAATTAAATAAAAACCTCTTGCAAGATTTTCATAGTCAAAGTTTTTCTTTGTGTATAAGGTATTGGAAAGTTCTTCATATTTATCAATAGGTCCCTGTAAAAGGGCTGGAAAATAGCTTACAAAAGTTGCAAATTTAAAAAAGTTCTTCTCGGCATCATACTTACTTCTATAAAGATCAATTAAATATGATGTTGCCTTGAAAGTATAAAAAGATATTCCCAAGGGTGGAACAACTGAGATAAAATCAAACCTTTCAATTTTAAATACTTTTAAAAGTCCCAGATATTTTAAACCGAAGAGTATTCCAAAATTAATTAAAAGCCCACTTATTAAATATTTTTTTGAATATTTTTTTCTATCTTTCTTAGGGTAGAGGTCATTTATTTCTTGTATTTTTACACCTAAAAAATAAATGCTTATACTAGTTATAATAATATAAATTGCCATGGATTTTTCCATGACAAAATATAGAATAATGCTTGACAGAAGTAAAAATAACCACTGGCATTTTTTAAAAATTGTGTAATATAAAACTATAAAAACACTTACCCCTAAGTAAAGAATGGGATTTGTAAAATTCAATCAAGCTCTCCTAAAAAATGCTCCACAAGTTCTAAAATAGTTTTTGGAGTTTCAAAGTTTTCAGGTAAGATATCTTCAACTCCTATGTCGATTCCAAACTCATCATTAAGTTCCAAAATCAAACTTACAGTATCAAAGGAATCTATTATTCCTGATTCAATAAGTTCAGTATCTTCTTCAATCTCTGCATCAGGATCTGGTGTAATATCCTTTAAAATTTCTATAATCTTGTCTAAATTAGTCATTTTTCTCTCCTAAATATTCTTTTAATTTATTTCTATCTACTTTATTATTTCTATTTAGTGGCATTACGTCAAGTCTTATTATTTTTTTTGGCATCATGTGCCTTGGTAATTTATCTTTTAAAAGCTTAAACATATTTTTTTCATCAATTTTGCCTTGATAAAACACACTTATTAATTCTTTTTCTTTTTCAAATAGGACTCCGCTTATATCAATCCCTTCTAAGGCATTAATCCTATTTTCAATTTCTCCAAGTTCTATTCTATAGCCTAAATGTTTTATTTGATTATCCATCCTGCCCTTAAAATAAACTTCTCCATTTTTTATAAGACCAAAATCACCCGTTTTATAAAAAATTTCCCTATATTTATTTTGTAAAGGATTTTGAACAAAGGTCATATTTGTTTTTTCAAAATCATTATAATATCCTAATGCAAGTCCTTCTCCTCCCACAAAAATTTGTCCTTCTTCATTTTCCTTGCAAGGTTTATTTTCTTCATTTAAGATATATATTTTCGATCCTGGAATTTCTTTTCCAGCAGGAATGTTTAATAGATCATCATCTTTTGAAATTTCATGATAAAGGCAATTAAAGCTTACTTCCGTAGGAGCATAAAGATTGTAAAATTTTGCCTGGGAGTTTTCCATCCAATAAATCGCCGTTCTCTTTGGTAAAACTTCTCCTGAAAACATAACTTTTTTTACGCTTGGTATTTTCTTATAGGAAAATGCCTTGAAATTTTCCATAATTCTTAAAGCGAAAGTAGACCAAATCAAAACACTTGCTTGAAAATAATTTATAAGATCAAGGATTTTTTTGGGGAACATAAAGTATTTAGGTGGTATTAGGGCAATAGCTGTAAGATTATAAATTGACAAAAAAATACTTTTACAAGAAGAGTCAAATTCAAAACTAACCTGATTTCCAAAAATATCTTCCCTTGTAAAATTAAATTCTTCATTAAAATTTCTGCACTGATCAATTATAGAACCGTGGCTTTTTAAAACCAGTTTTGGACTTCCTGTTGATCCAGATGTAAACATACCAAAAGCAGGTGATGTCCTTATGCTTTTATTTAAAAACTCCATGCCTATTTCCTCATTGGTTTCAATAATTTCTTTTATGTCTTTTGAAAAAATCGAACTTTCTTTTGAAGATAATATTCCTGCAAATTCATATCTTTTAATTATTTCTTCAAGTCTTTCCTTTGGAGTTTTGTAATTAATAGCAACATAATACCCGCCTGCTCCTAAAATTCCCATAAAAGCAAACAAATCATATTCATTGTCATCTATAAGTACAAGAAAGGGCTTTTTTAAATCAAAGTCTTCTTTAATTAAAAAATTGGCAACTCTTCTTGCTTTTGAAAAATATTCTGCAAAGGTATATTTATTTTTTTCCGTTAAAATTGCATATCTATCTTTTGCTATTTCGTTTGCTTTAACTAATATATCAAATAAATTTTTCATCTCTCACCTTCTTATAAATTATATAAAATTTAATTTTTTAATACAATTATTATAAATTATTTGTATTAAATTTTTAATTTTATATAATTTATTTATATCTAAAAATATAAAAAAAGACGGCTAAGCCGCCTTTGGTTTTGCAAAAATCATTTTTCCAGCTGAAGTTTGTAGTACTGAGGTAACTTCAACTTTTATACTCTTTCCTAAATAATCTTTTCCATTTTCAACTACTATCATTGTTCCATCATCTAAATAGGATAGACCTTGGTTTAATTCCTTTCCCACTTTAACTATGGAAACGGTCATTTCTTCTCCAGGTAAATAAACTGGTTTAACTGAGTTTGCAAGTTCGTTTATATTTAAA
Organism: uncultured Peptoniphilus sp.; assembly: GCA_946999425.1. Taxonomy (GTDB): domain Bacteria; phylum Bacillota; class Clostridia; order Tissierellales; family Peptoniphilaceae; genus Peptoniphilus_B. Next base: position 9,236 of record CAMQDG010000028.1, on the reverse strand, counting down.
ACTTCTATGTTTTGGACTTTTGCTACCTTGTTTAAATTATAATCATTAGTAACAATTTTTCCCTTTACATCCTTTGTAAGTTTTAAAAGTTTCGAATCGACTTCAGCTATGTCATCGTAAGTTAAATCCGAAACTATTATCTCAACAACTTTCTCCTCTTGCATCTCATGAATAATATCAAGACCTCGTCTTCCTCTGGTCCTTTTTAAATTATCTGCAGAATCTGCAATATGTTGAAGCTCTTCCAGGACAAATACCGGAACTATTACCGGTCCCTCTAAAAATCCACTCTCACAAATGTCTTTAATCCTGCCATCAATTATAACCGATGTATCCAAAACTTTGGGTCTTCCACTTATTTTTGGAATTTTTAAAGTTTCTTTTTTGTCAAAGGGCTTTTGGATGGCCTCTTTAATTTTATTTGTCAGTTCTTCCTTGTTGTGAACTGCAAGTCTTACACCTAAAAAGCCAAACATTACATAAAGTAAAATGCTAAGTACACTTCCAAGATATGGTATTGGTATTCTGTAAATAGGTTGGGAAATAAAAAAAGCAACTAATAGACCTATTATAAGACCTAAAAGTCCCCAAAGAAGCTCCGGTAGGCTCTTACCCTTTAACTCATCTTCCAAGGAATCCTGTAAAGACTCAAAACTTTTAAAAATTTTGGGTCCAGTTATAAAAAATATAATTGCAAATAAAATAATTAAGAATACCCTAAAAATTAAGTTTGCTCTCCCATAAAAAAATTCAATACCGATTAATCTTAAAATTGTAATTAAAATTAAACCGAAGCCTGCCCCTATTATGGACCAAAGCAGTCTAAAAAATTTTTTAAATACTTCTCTATTTATAGTTTTCACCCCTTTATGCTAAAATAGCCTTTTCCACAAGGCTGTCAATTTCGCTTACACTTTTATCATAAACGAGGGCCATCTCGGATACTATAATTTGTCTAGCATTATTAAGAAGTTTCCTCTCTCCGGTTGATAAAGTTTTTTCTTCATCCATCTTAGTGAGGCATCTGACCACTTTTGCAACTTCAGTAACATCTCCCGACTTAATACGTGCCATATTAAACCTGTATCTTCTGTTCCAGTTTGATGGCAAATTTTCTTCACTATCATCTTTTAAAATTTCAAAAACTTTATCCATTTCATTAATACCGTAAATATATCTAACGCCCAGCTCTTTAGCATTTTCTACAGGGACCATAACTCTCATACCATTTATGGGCATCCTAAGAATATAGTATCTTCTCTCTTCGCCAAGTACTTCTTTAACATCAATATTTATAACTATTCCGGCACCATGCATGGGATATACTACTTTATCTCCAATCTCAAACATTTTAACCTCCTTAAATGGCCTATTTATAGTATAACATTGAAAATTAAAAAAGTAAATTTTATATATTATCACAAAGTTTAAAAGATATCAAATGTTTTTACATGTTAATTATAATTTTCTTAAACTTTACTCAAATGAAATTAAAGTGTATCCTATAAGAAAACATTAATATTTTGAAAGGAGATTTATTTTGGAACAAATTAAAAAATCCGTATGGCAACAAATTGACAAAAATGAAAAAGAAAAAATTTATGCTTACGGCGAAGATTATAAAAATTTTTTAGACAGAGCAAAAACCGAAAGAGAAGCCACCTCTTTTATAATTGAAAAAGCAAAAGAAAAGGGTTTTATTGAACTTAAAGAAGCTCTTAAAAATAAAATTAAAAAAGGTGACAAAATTTATGTAAACAATAAAAATAAAAGCCTTGCCCTTTTTGTAATAGGAGATGACTTAGAAGAAGGTATGAATATTATAGGATCTCACATAGATTCTCCTCGCCTCGATGTAAAACAAAATCCCCTTTATGAAGACAGTGAACTTGCCCTTCTTAAAACTCACTATTATGGTGGTATTCGCAAGTATCAATGGCCGACTATTCCCCTATCAATTCATGGAATAATCATAAATAAAAACAATGAAAAATTTGAAATTGCCATTGGAGAAGATGAAAATGATCCAATTTTTTATATAACGGATTTACTTCCCCACCTAAGTGCAGATCAAAATAAAAAACCTCTAAGTGAAGCAATAAGTGCAGAAAGCCTAAATGTTATTGTAGGTCACTCCAGCTATGGTTCAAAGGAAAGGGAAAACCCCATAAAAAAATTGGTTCTCCAATATTTAAATGAAAAATATAATATGGTTGAAGAAGATTTTGCAGTTGCTGAGCTTGAAATTGTGCCTGCAACAAAGGCAAGAGATGTTGGTTTCGACAGGGCTATGGTAGCTGGTCACGGTCAAGATGATAGAGTTTGTTCCTTTGCAAATCTATCTGCCCTACTTCAAGTTGAAAATCCAAAAACTACTGCAGTTGGTCTTTTTGTAGATAAGGAAGAAATTGGTTCAGTGGGTAACACTTCCATGAATTCTGCCTTCTTTGAAAATGCCATTGCTGAAATCTTGGCAAATCAAAAAAATTATTCAGACTTACTTTTAAGACGTTCTATAGCAAACTCAAAAGTTCTTTCAGCTGATGTTATTGTTGCCTTAGATCCAGATTTTAAGGAAGTAAGTGATGATAAAAATGCAGCCTTAAGTGGATATGGAGTTGCTATAGCAAAATATACTGGAGCTCGTGGAAAGAGCGGCAGTAACGATGCAAATTCTGAATTTTTAAGAGAATTAGTAAATAAATTTAACGAAAATAAAGTTATTTGGCAAACTTCTGAACTTGGAAAAACAGATCAAGGTGGCGGAGGAACTATCGCCTATATTCTTGCAGGAAAGGGAGCCGAAGTAGTTGACTGTGGAACTGCCATGCTTTCTATGCATGCCCCCTATGAGATACTTTCAAAAGCCGATGCCTATATGACAATGAAAGCTTACCTTGCGTTCTTAAAATAAAATTTATATTTTAAAAGGGATGATTTTAAAATCATCCCTTCTTATTTTATTAAATATTATTCTTCAACTTTTTCTTTCATACGATAATATTCCACATTGTAAAATTCTTGAATCTTCTTGTCTGTTTCCATATCTCCATTTAGACGGAATTGACCATTTACCTTTAAAAAGTAAGGTTTTAAAACATCTATGGTGCTCGTAAAATCGTTTAAATATTGATTATACCAATCTCCCTCATAACCTAACTGTTTAAAAAGATAGTTAAACAAAAAGCAAGGATCAAGATCCGGTCCATGTCCCCTAAAAGCATTGCCCGTTACTTTTTTTGCACTTTCATTTGCCCAAATAACATAAGGAGTTGCATAATTATTCCAGAATCCATCAATAGTTGCCATATTGTCATTTATACCAAAGATTTTAAAAAGCCTATTTTGTTCTCTCATTGAAGGAGAATGATCTCCCCAAAATATTAGTACAGTAGGCTCTTCAACCTCCCTTAAACGATCAATTAAAACTTTAAGTTGATTTGAAGTATCTTCCATAAGATTTAAATAGTTGTTGAAGTAGTTAAAATCTTCTTTAGTGTAATTATCATTCCAAACTAAAGATTCATTTTGAGGACTCACTTCTTCATTATACGGACCATGACCTTCATAACTTACATTAAAACTCATGTAAGGACCGTTTTTTCTGTTCTCGTCAAACTTATCTAAAATAAAATTAAAATATTCCCTATCAAATAAAATGTCATCACTCATTTTGCTGAAGGTGTTTTCCATGTCATAAAAAGTCCCAAGACCAATGGATTTATAAGCATTTACCCTGTTGTAAAAAGTTCCTACAAAAGGATGGGAGCTTTCAATTTTGTAGCCCTGATCTGTTAAATATCTTGCATAAGTTTTTCTTGGTATATCATAGGTCGGCGTGTTTCTATATCCACTTATTACACTGGATTCAGTATAAAAAGTTCCACCTCCAAAAACATTAACTATAGTCTGCCCATAAATAGATTCATTTTGTAAATCATGAAAATATTTATAGGGATCGTGGGTAAATTCAAGATTAGAATTTCTATACATATAAAAATCCTTAAAGGATTCCAGTTGTATTGCAATAATATTTACTTTCTTACCATCAGGTATTCCCTTGCTCTCATAAGTTGAATGTATTTGCTCAGCCTTTTTCTCGTCATAATTCTTATACTTATAACCTACCGCAGATTTTATAGAGTGTAAAAAAGGATATACAAAACCCTTTGACTCATAAGAATCAAGATGTATCCAAAGATTTAAATTACTTTGAGATCCAAGAGATGAATATACTTTTTCATCAAAAATACAAAAATTTATAAAAACTATAAGCAAAGCCGTTAGAATTATTGATTGTATAAATCTAAAATTCCATAGGGCATTACTCTTTTTAAAAAATCTTATTAAAAATATAAATAAAATTAAAATTACAACTAAGCCCACAAGGATTTGCATTTCTGAAGCCACTTTATATTTTTTAAGCATGGTAATAGCTTCTTTTATAAATTTAAAATCTGAAAAATAAAGAGGCTCTGACCTATACAAAACCTTTTTCCCATTTGTAAAAGCAAGTAAAAGACTTATAAGACCCGTTGCTCCAAGTCCTATTGCTTCACTCTTAAACAAAAAACTTAAAATTAAAACAAAAAGATAAGTGGGAATAAAATTGTATAAAACTATTAGAGGTTCTTTAAAGTATGAGAAAAATAACCCATCTTTATAACCATAACTTGAAACGAACATAACTATAATAGTCAATGCCAAAGACGGCAAAAATTGCATTATGTACACATTCTTTTTTAATCTGTCCATCTTCTAAAGAATTTTCTCCTTTTTTTATTTTGATATTCTTTTGTAATTAAATCACTTTTAATCTATTAATACAAGATTTTTTTATAAAGAGATACATTTATTTATAACTTTAATTTCAAAATAAAAGTCGGTCCTTAATTTTAATCTAAAAGATCAAACAAAGACCGACTTTTTAGTCTATTTGCTTATCAAAAACTTTTACAAATCTTATTTAATTTTTGCAAGAGCTTGTTTAAGGTCAGCAATAATGTCATCAGCATTTTCAAGACCTACAGAAAGTCTAACCATACCATCTGTAATGCCTGCAGCTTCTCTTTCTTCTTTAGAATATGGAGAGTGAGTCATTGTAGCTGGATGTTGAATTAGAGTTTCAGCATCTCCTAAAGATACGGCTAATGTACAAAGTTTAACTTCGTTCATTAAAGTTCTTCCAGCTTCGATTCCACCTTTAAGTTCAAAGGAAATCATAGCACCAGGAAGTCTCATTTGCTTCTTAGCAAGTTCATAGTACTTAAATGATTTAAGTCCTGGATAAGCAACACTTGCTACTGCAGGATGGCTTTCAAGGAACTCAGCAACCTTCATTGCATTTGCGCAGTGTTTTTCCATTCTTAGTGGAAGTGTCTTAAGTCCTCTATTAATTAGGTATGCAGCAAATGGATCAAGAACTGCACCTGTCATATCCTTAAGTCCAACAAATCTAATGTTGTTTATCATTTCTTGGTTTCCTACAACAAATCCCGCAATAACATCTCCGTGACCGTTGATGTATTTAGTAGCTGAGTGAACAACTATATCAGCCCCTAAAGATAGAGGATTTGAAATGTATGGTGAACAATAAGTATTATCAACAATTACAATACCTTCTTTGTTGTTTTCATGAGATAATTTTGCAATTGCTTCAATATCTGAAATATCCATGTTTGGATTTGCAGGAGTTTCAAGATAAGTTATTTTTGTATTCGGTTTTAAGTGACTCTTAACTTCATCTAAGTTAGCCATGTCGATGAAATCAACTTCTACACCAAATCTTGGAAGAGCATGTTCTAAGAATGCAAATGTACATCCATAAAGAGTCTTTGCAGCAAGAACGTGATCTCCAGCTTTTAAATTTGTCCAAATTGCTGAAGTTATAGCACCCATTCCGGAAGCAGTTGAAAGGGCAGCTTCACCGCCCTCAAGCATGGCAACCTTTGCTTCAACTTGAGCGTTTGTAGGATTTCCTAAACGAGAATAAATGTATCCATCTTCTTCAAGAGCAAATCTTCTTCCACCTTGTTCAGCAGAATCAAATATAAATGTTGAAGTTTGATAAATAGGGCAAGAAAGAGCCCCAACATCATTCTTTACATAACCTGCATGTACACATTTTGTGTCAAAGTTTAATTTTTTCATTTCGTCTTTTGAATTCATTTTTTCCTCCTATAAATTTAAAATATTAAACATGCGCTACATCTTCTGGTTTTACACCTTGATCAATGTATTTTTGCGCTTCATCTTGTCTCATGTCATATTCAAAGTTCCAAGCTTCTTTTGGTTTAGTAAATGGAACCCAGATAGAAATTAAAGCAACAATAGCAAGTATAAATTGATACCAGAAATAAGGCATAATTTGGAAAGGTGCTACTGCTCCTTCAGTAAGACCTGCTGCAATAAGAACTTGAGCACCATAAGGTATAAATCCTTGCATTACGCAAGAGAAAGTGTCAAGAAGTGATGCAGTACGTCTTGGGTCAACTTTAAACTCATTAGAAAATTCCTTAGCTACAGGACCTGCTATTATAATTGCAACAGTATTGTTTGCAACTGCAGCGTCAAGTAGAGAAACTAAAACTGAAGTACCAATTTCAGCAGATTTTTCTCCGCCTAAGAAAGCTTTTGTCTTTTGAATAATCCATTCAATTCCACCCTCTTTTCTAACCATGTAAGCAAGTCCGCCTGTTAACATGGAAAGTAAGAAGATTTCAAACATACCTGTAAATCCACCCCAAATGTTTGCCGAAACATCTAAAAGGGCAATTGAACCGGTACCTACACCAATAACAGCTGATAAAATAATACCTGCCGTAAGTACTAAGAATACATTCACACCTAATATAGCAGCAACTAAAACTACTAAATAAGGTACAACCTTAATAAAACTGTATTCCAAATTATCTTGTTTAACTATAACATCAGGCCTTGCAAAAATTAAAAGCAAAACAAAAGTTATAATTGCTGCAGGAAGAGCGATTTTAAAGTTCATTCTGAACTTATCTCTCATCTCTACATTTTGAGTTCTTGTAGCGGCAATAGTAGTATCAGAAATAACTGATAAGTTATCTCCAAACATAGCACCACCAACAAGTGCACCAAGAACAAGAGGCATATCAAGGCCAGCTTTAGCAGCAAGTCCTACTGCTATAGGTCCAACTGTTGAAATTGTACCTACTGAAGTACCTGTTGCCAATGAAATAAAAGCAGCCATTAAAAATATACCTGCTGTTAAAAATTGCGGCGGTATAACACTCATACCTAAGTTGACTGTAGAATCAACACCACCCATGGATTTTGACACTGATGCAAAAGCACCTGCAAGTATGTAGATAATACACATGATAATGATATTCTCATCACCGCAGCCTTTAATAAAGGTTTCAAACTTATCATCAATGCTTCCTTTAAACATTAGAAAGGCAACGATGATACCTACAATTACGGAAATCGGGGCAGGGATTTGGTAGAAAGCAAGTTCTACACCCATGGCATTCAGATAAAAACCTGTGCCTAAATAAAATGCAATAAATACTATAAAAGGTATTAGTGCGGATCCCTTTGGCTTAACTCTGTTTTCCATATTTTCCTCCTATAAAAAAATTTCTAACTCTTTCGAGCAAATTAATTATACCACTAAATGAAAATGTTAACATGAATTTTTTTATTTATTTGTCAAATCTTCGCTTTAAAGAATAAAATTATATAGATTAAAACTTATAATAGTTTAAATTAAAAATTAAAACAAATTTTGTTTAAGCTTTTTATTTAAAATATTTTATTTGTGATTTGCGTCACATTGTGTGTATAAAGCCTCTACATAGTGCGAATTTTCTTTTTAAAATTGATTTTCATTTATACTCATTGAGTCTTCTATTAATTATTTTCTATAAAAATAAATTAAAAAAATTTTTCTTACTAATGATTTTTTTTTATAATTTAAAAAAATTTGATAAAAATATGGTCAAAGTGGTCAGAACAGTGTAAAACATTTTCACAAATTTTATTAAAATTATTTTACTTTCCATAAATTTTATAAATCAATGTCTAAGATAAAGTTTACTTTTTACTAAATAAAATTCGTTGCTTGAATAAAATTTATATATTAAACTTAATTTAAATCTAATAATTTTATGGTTTTTAAAATATTAAGATTAATAATTACTGGGAGTTCCTATGAATAAATATATATTAGTAACAGAAAGCGGATCGGATTTGCCGCAAAAATATGTAGATAAATATAATATAAAAATAGTCCAAATGCACGTAAATATAGGCGATAAAACCTATGATGACAAAGATGTGAGAGTTGAAAAAATTTTTGATTACTATGACAAGGAAAAAGCCTTAGCCACAACATCAGGAGCGACTCCTGGTGACTTTGAGAAAGTTTTTAGACAAATAAATGAGGAAAATAAGGATGTAAAAATTATTTATATAGCCTATTCTTCCGTAACAACAGTGTCCTTTAATTCTGCAAGAATAGCTGCTGAAAATTTTGAAAATGTATATTTAATAGACAGTAAAAATGTAAGCGTGGGTCTTGGCAGCCTAGTGATTGAAACGGCAAAATTTATCGAAGAAAATAAAGACGCAAGTCCAGAGGATATTATAGCCTTTGTGGAAGATGTAAGAGAAAGGCTTCATTTTGTGTTTTTGCCTCAAACTCTTTTATTTTTAAGAGCTGGAGGCAGAGTTTCCAATGCCGCATACTTAGGAGCAATGCTCTTAAGAATTTTTCCAACTATAAATATTGAAAATGGCTATTTAGTTGCAGGAAAAAAATATAGGGGATCTTTTAAAATTGCCTACAGAAAATTAATAAATGAGTTTTTCAGAGAAAATGATTTTGAAGAAGGTTCCATAAGACTTGTGAAAGTGCCAGATTTAAATGAAGGTCATATTAAAAATATAGAATCTCTTCTCGCTTTTCATAGGGTTGAAAATTACGATTGGTTTAATACTGGTTCTGTTATTGCCTGTCACGGCGGACCTGGAGCTATGGGGATTTCAGGAATCCTAAAAAAATAAATACAAAAAGCAAATATAAAAAAATAAAATGCCGAGTTTTCGGCATTTTTTTAATTTGTTTTTTATGCTTTACGTAGAGCATTTTTGTTTTATGTTTTTTCAATTTATCTTTTCTCCACATTATTTTTTATCGTTTTTTATCTTACATATGTAACGCGAGGGGGACTAATGGACTTGCGATTGTCCCTAACGTCCCC
>CAMQDG010000027.1 GCA_946999425.1 uncultured Peptoniphilus sp. | reverse complement strand
GCAAGGGAAAAATATAAGGAAAAAGAAGATGAGTTTGGAGAAGAAAAATTCAGAGAAATCGAAAGAGTTGTCCTTCTTCAAGTTGTAGACCAAAAGTGGATGGATCATATTGATGCCATGGATCAACTTCGTCAAGGTATAGGCTTAAGAGCTGTAGGTCAAGTTGACCCTGTTCGTGCTTATGCTCAAGAAGGTTTTGACATGTTTGAAGAAATGAACGAATCCATTAAAGAAGATACAACAAAAATGCTCTTCCATATTTATAACCCTGAAAAAGTTAAACGTGTAAGAGTTGCAAAAGAAGTTGAAACTGTAAATCCAGATACTGGAAAACAAGCACCTTTTGTAAGAAAATCTAAAAAAGTAGGCAGAAATGATCCCTGTCCATGTGGCAGCGGTAAAAAATATAAAAACTGCTGTGGAAAAAACCAATAAAATAATTTAAGCCTTCACTATTTTGTGAAGGCTTTTTTGATTTAATTAATAAAAAACTCTGATTCTTATTATAGTTTTAATATAATAAAAATCAGAGTTTTTATTTTACCAAGATCCTCCTGAGCCGCCGCCACCTGTTGAGCCGCCTCCTCCAGAAAATCCTCCGAATCCTCCTCCGGAACTTCCGCTGCCGAATCCTCCTCCGAAAAATCCCCCAAAGGGTCCGAAAAATTCATCATCGTCGTCGTCATCGTCATCTCTATCGTAAAAATATCTTCTTCCTCTTCTTCTTGCTCTATAAGCTCTTGTCCTATTTATTTTTGCCATTGAAATTACAAAAAATATTATAAAAATTAGCTGTAGAAGAACAGGTATTGGAGAAAAATCAGATTTTTCATCCTTAAGACTATAATCCGGTTCAACACTGTTTATTATGTCCAAGTTATATTCTTTTTTATATAAGTCTAAAATTTCATTGTATGCTTCAAGAATTCCAAGTTCATAGTCCTTTTTATTTTTTCCACTTCTATCCCCTGCGGGAAAATATTTTGCAGCATTTCTTCTTATTTGAGCAGTTATGGAATCTGGAATAAAACCCTCCGTTTCATAACCTGTCATTATAAAAAATCTACCTTCAGGAATACAAAGGAGTATCAATGTTCCGTTGTCATTCTCTCCACCGATTTTCCATTTGTCAAAAATTTTTACAGCATAGGCCTGATCATCATAACCTTGTAAGGATTTTACAAGGACAATGGCAATTTGACCCTTTGTTTTATTTTCCAAATCTTTATTTGTTCCATTTATATATTTAAGGCTCTCTTCAGATAAAATATTTAATTCATCATATACACAGCCATTTGCATCTTTAGGATCTGGAACGAAAACTTCTTCTGCGAAAACTGCGGTGAATAATGAAATTATTACTATTAAAAGGGATAGTAATTTTTTCATTTTATCACCTACTTACCAAAATCTACTGTTGGAGCTTTTTGATCTTCTTCAGATACTTGGAAATATTCTTTTGGACTGAATCCTAAAATTCTTCCTATTAAATTTGTGGGGAATTTTTTAATTTTTTTATTAAATCCTGTAACGGCTTCATTATATCTTTCTCTTTCCGTTGCAATTCTATTTTCGGTTCCTTCCAGTTGAGATTGAAGATTTAAAAATCCTTCATTGGCTTTAAGGTCTGGATATGCTTCAACAACTACATTAATATCTCCTATTGCTCTTGAAAGTTCAGCGTCTGCTTTTCCAAGTTCTTGGGGAGTTTTAGCTTTTTCAACCTTGCTTCTTGCTTCTGTTATTTTTGTTAAAACATCTTCTTCATGGCTTGCATATCCCTTAACTGTGTTTACCAAGTTTGGTATAAGATCTGCACGTCTTTTTACTACATTTTGCACTTGAGCCCACTTTCCATCCACTTCTTGAGCTTCTCCTACAAGTGAATTATAATTTTTAATCAAAACAAAACCAACTAATACTATAATTGCTATTGCTATAATTAATCCTCCGCCTAGGGCGCCTTTTCTCTTCTTCATATTTCCTCCTATGAGATTTCTATAATTTTTGCATTATTTAGGGCAGCTTCAACTAAGCTTTCTATGTCTAATTTTTCTTCGCTTGTTTCCATTTCCTTAATTGTCGGTCTTAATTTTGGATGCTTAGGTAAAAATACTGTACAACAATCTTCAAAGGGTAAAATTGAAGTTTCATAAGTCCCGATTTTTTTGGAAATATCAATAATGTCAACTTTATCCATCCCTATTAAGGGTCTAAATATAAGTCTTCTTGTTATATCATTTGTAACAGTTAATCCATCTATGGTTTGGCTTGCAACTTGCCCTAAGTTTTCTCCTGTTATAATTGAATTATACCCATTTTCTTCTGAAATCCTCTCAGCTATTCTCATCATAAATCTTCTGGATAGCAAAGTCATTTCATCTTCTCTGCAATTTTTATTTATTTCCTTTTGAATTGGAAGTAAATTTATGGAGTAAATTTTCATGGGTCCTCCATAGGTTGAAATTATTTCTCCAAGTTTTACAACTTTTTCTTCTGCCCTTTGTGAAGTAAAGGGGAAAGAATGAAAATGAAGTCCATCAATTTTAACCCCTCTCTTAGCCATCATATAGCCCGCTACAGGAGAATCTATTCCACCTGATAGTAGGAGTAGACCTCTCCCATTTGTGCCAAGTGGAAGGCCTCCATGGCCCTTAAAACGCTTAGTATATAGGTAGACCTCTCTTCTTATATCCATATAAATATAAAAGTCCGGATTATGAACATCAACTTTTATTGGAAAATTTTTAAGGACCTGTCCGCCAATTATATTGTTAAGTTCCATACTATTAAGCTCAAAATTTTTATCAGCTCTTTTTGTATCTCCCTTAAATGTTTTAAATTCAGGATTTTCTTCTAAGGTTTCCCTTGTAATTTCCCTTATGCCCTCTTCTATGGAAGGGATGTTTTTTTCAATTTTAATACAGGGACTTAAATAAACTATTCCGAAAATATGTTGTGCCCTTTTAATAATTTTTTCCTGATCCTCTTTGTTACAGTCAATATAAATTTTTCCCGTATCTTGATAAATTTTTCCATGGCTTATATCGTGAAGAGATTTTTTTACTTGACCCATTAAAGTATCAATAAAACTCTTTCTATTTTTTCCCTTTAAAATAACTTCGCCCAGGGAAAGGCTTACAACTCTTTGACTCATTTTTTCATCACTTCTCTTATATCTTTTACAACTTGACTTAATTCTTCCAAAAATACATCTATGTCATTTTTGCTTATGTCTTTTGAAAAGCAAATTCTTATAGTCCCTTCTATTTCAGAAGGATTTAATTTAATTGCTTCTAAAACATGGCTTCTGTGAACTCCGTTACTTGAGCATGCCGATGCTGTAGAAATATAAATCTCATATTCTTCAAGACTGTGAAGAATAACCTCTCCCCTTGTACCTCTTATGGATAAACTTACAATATAAGGTGAAGAACATAAGGGAGAATTAATTTTATAATCATCAATATAATTTTTTAAATTTTCCAAAAAATATGCTTTTATCTTTTTTACATGGTCTTGTTCCTCATTGAATTTTTCAGTTTCAATTTGACAAGCCTTGCCAAAACCTGCAAGACCAGGCATATTTTCAGTTCCACTTCTTAAATTTTTCTCCTGGCCTCCTCCAATAACAAGAGAAGGTATAGAAATGCCACTTTTTAAATAAAGGGCTCCACTTCCCTTAGGCCCATAAATTTTGTGACTGCTGACAGAATAAGAATCAACTCCCAAATCTTTAAGATCTATTTTTATTTTTCCAAGAGCCTGAACTCCATCAACATGGACAAAAGTTTCTGAATTTTTTTCCTTAACAATTTTTACAAGTTCTTTAATATCTTGGATAGTTCCTATTTCATTATTTACATGGGCAAGAGCAACAAGGGCAGTATTTCCATCAACTTCCCTTTTAAGTTCATTAAAATCAACCTTGCCCTCAAAATCAACATTTAAAAAAACTACTTCATAGCCAAGATCCCTATAAGATAAAAATTTATCATATAAGGAAGCATGTTCAATTTTACTGGTTATAATTTTTTTAAATCTCTTATTTTTATTTACAAAGCCATTTACTGCAATGTTGTTGCTTTCAGTGCCCCCGGAAGTAAAATAAATTTCAGAGGGCAAAACATTTATAAGTTGAGCAAGATTTTTTCTTGCTTCTTCTCTTACCTTTTCAGCCTTCAAACCAAAACTATGTAGGCTGGATGGATTTGCAAAATCATTTTTAAGCATCTTTACCACTTCGTCAACCACTTCTTGCCTTGGTTTTGTAGTGGCACAATTATCTAAATAAATCATTAAATTTCATTCCCCATTAAAAAATTTTATTTTATAAAAAATATAAGCATATAAACTTTCAATGGATTTATTATACCATAGCTGTTGGAATAATTAAGATTAGGATATAATTAAGAAGGGATAAAAAATGAAAAAATATATTAATAAAACAGAAAAAATTTTAAATGAAAATGTCATATATCTTGACTTGGAAACCCTCGGTTTAAGTAAAAATTCTCCCATAATAAGTGCAAGTTTTACTAAAGAAAATCAAGTTATAACCTATGTCCTTACAAATTTAAAAGAAGAAATAGAGCTTTTGGAAATAATTTATAAAGAAACAAGGGATAAATTAGTTGTTACATACAACGGGGACAGGTTTGATTTAAAACTTCTTAAATATAAGGGGGAAAAATACAATATAAACTTTGAATTTAAAAGTCTTGACTACTATCAAGTTGCAAAAAAATATGCTTATTTATTTGAAAGTGAAAATTTAAAGCAAGGCACAATGGAAAAATTTTTCGGACTTTACAGGGAAGAAGATATAAAGGGTTCTCAAGTAATAGACTGCTACAAAAATTATTTGAAAACAAAAGATGAAAAATATTTAGATTCAATAGGAAAGCACAATAGCCTTGATGTAAAGGGTCTTATTTATTTAGATAGGATAAAAGATTACGTTGAAGATAAGATGAGCTTTTTTTATGACAATAAAAAATTTTTAATAAAAGAAATTAATTTTGAAAATGATATTTTATATGTAAAGGGAAAAACTAATTCAAACAATTTATATTTTTCAAACAAGGTCTATGAAATAAAGGCCCTGGAAAATAATTTTTACCTTAAAATTTTTACGGAAAAGGCTCTATATAATAAAAATACCACCTGTAACTATATTTTCTTAAAAGAAAATTTCTTAAAAAGTCAAATAGAAAGCCCGGAAAATATACTTGTTTTAAAACTGGGTAAGAAAACCCTGTATAAAAATTCTCTAGGCTTAATTAAGGCAATTATAGAAAATAAAATTAAGTTCAATTAGTAGTTTTTTTCTATTGTAATCTTATTTGTATTTTAGTATAATTTAATTAGTCTTTATTGTAAATATTTTATTTAGGATGTGGCTTATGAAAGTAAAAAAAATACCAATTAATATGGTTTTTTTCCTACTAATTTTAGTCTAAACTATAAATATGTGTTAAATATGAATGATTAATTTGCCTATGATAAAATCTATAAAAAATATTTTACTTGTTTTCGTTTTAATTTGCATAAGTTTTATTTTCCTTTTACGAGGATGTGAAAATATTATGCAGGATTATGAAATACATGAACTTTCCAAAGATTTTGTATTAAAAACTAATTTAGATAATACTAAGGGGTTTGCCCCAAGGGGAATTGATTTTTATATTTTTAAACTAAAAAGAGGTCATGAATCATATTTTAAAGACAGAAATGATTGGTTTTCTTTTGAAAATTATAGTTTTTTACAAGACCCTTATGTTCAAGATATGCAAATCTATTGTCGTAAGTATGTAGGTATGGAAATTTTACCTGACAATCTTGCTGAGAAAGGTAAATATACTTTTGGAACAAGTGGAAGCAAATCTTACATAAAAATTTTTGATTCTTCTACAAACAAATTGTATGTATATTTCTTTTCAAGATAAGTTTATAATCTTTTTTAATTGTAATTTAAAAAGCTCTAAAGTTTTATTTTTCAAACTTCAGAGCTTTTTATTTATTTTTTAATTTTTTTCATTTTTATCCGTATCAAATGCTACCATTAAAAATGCTGGGATTGCTATTAATACTGCTCCTATTATTATTTTTAAGAAGGTGCTTATCATAATTTTGTCCTCATTTCTACTGCTAACTTTTTTGCCATTTCTTTTTGTTTCAGGTCCTTTATTTTTCTGATGGTCTTTGATCTTTTCGAAAAATCCATTTTTCGCCTCAAAAAAAAGGAACTTGAGTTAGCCCCTAAGTTCCTGTCTGTTATCATTTAACATTTGTATTATTTCTGAAAGATTTGTTTGGGTGTTTTCCAATAATCCGTCAGCATAATCTCTTGCGCCTTCTCTTATTTGTTGTGATTCTTCGTTTGCGCTTTTTAATATTTCTTCTGCTCTTGCATTTGCTTTTAATACCAGCTCGTCTTCTCTTATTATTTCTTCTGCATGAGATCTTGCTGCTGCTAAAATTTTATCAGCTTCTGCGTGGGCTTCATTGATTATTAGATCTCTTTCTGATGAAATTTGTTTTGCTTCTTTTACCTCTGTTGGTATTTCACTTTTTATATCATGTATGATTTCAAGAACTTCTTCTTTGTCAAGCATTGCCTTTCCTGTTAGGGGAATACTTCCTGATTTTTCTACAAGTTCTTCTAACTCATCAACTAATTCCATAAGTGTCATACTAAACCCTCCTATTTAACTTTTTCTTCATTTCTTCACCTATTATATCAGGTACAAATAAACTTAAATCACCGTCAAACATTGCAACTTCTTTTGCTAAAGTTGAGCTTACGAATATATTTTTATTTGATGAAAGTAAAAATATAGTTTCTACTCCTCCTTTGTAGTGCATGTTTGCCGTAGCTACGGCATATTCATTTTCATAATCCGATGCCGTTCTTAAACCTCTTACTACTACTTTACAGTTTTTTTCTTTTGCATAGTCTACTAAAAGACCTGTAAAAGAGTCAATTTCTATATCCGAATCGTCGCCTAAGACTTTTCTTATAAGGTCCATTCTTTCTTCTACGGTGAAAAGTCCTTTTTTGTTTACATTGTTAAGTACTGCGACAATTACCTCTCCGAATATATCTTTTGCTCTTTTTATTATATCTAAATGACCGTAAGTTATAGGGTCAAAGCTTCCTGCGTATATTGCTTTCATAAAATTTCCAAAAATAATATGGACGTATTACCGTAATCCCTTTTCTGAACTATCTCATAGCCCTCAGAATCAATTTTTTTTGTTTTTTCGACTTCTGCTATGACAAGACCCTTTTCTTTTAAAAGAGAACGGTCTCTTATTATTCTCAAAGCTGTTTTATATTTATGCAAATCTTCAAAGGGTGGATCCAAATATATAAAGTTGAATTTACCATTTGTGGTCTTTAAAAATCTTTTGTAGTCCATTTTAAAAACTTGAGCTTTGTCTTTAAGCCTTGTATGTTCAAGATTTTTATTTATTATTTTTATAGCTTCTTCAGATGCATCTACAAAGCTTGCAAGATTTGCTCCCCTTGATAGAAATTCTATTCCGTTGGCACCTGAGCCTGCAAATAAATCAAGGGCATCCAAGCCTTCAAAATATTGACCTAATATATTGTAAACTGATTCTTTAACTCTATCAACTGTTGGTCTTATACTTTCATCTTTAGGTGAAAAAAGTTTAAAACCCTTAGCTGTTCCGGCAATTACTCTCATATTCCTCCAATAATTTACATTTTAACATAAATGTTGAAAAGTAACAATTTAATTAACTTTTGCAGATAAAAGTTTATCTATGGCTCTTTTTAAATTTTTATTTTTTTCAGATTTCACTTGTGGATCTTCCTTTAATATATTTGAACTTTCCTCTAAGACTTTTTCCAGTATGACCTTATCTTTAAGAGGATCTGCAAATTTAAATTCTGGTATTCCCGATTGTCTTAGACCAAATATATCGCCTGTTCCTCTTAAAAGTAAATCCTGTTTGGCTATATAAAATCCATCTGTTGATGAATTTAATACTTTCATTCTTTCAAGAGCTATATCTGAAGAACTTTTATTATATAAAATACAATAGCCCTTGTCCTCTCCTCTTCCAACTCTTCCTCTTAGTTGGTGAAGCTGAGACAGGCCGAATCTTTCAGCATTAACTATTAAAATTACTGTTGCATTTTTTACATTAACTCCCACTTCAACAACTGTTGTGGAGACTAAAATATTTATTTTATTTTTGGCAAAGTCTTCCATAACTTTTTCTTTTTCTTCTGCCTTCATTTGTCCGTGTAAAAGTCCAACCTTATAATCTTTGTAGTATTTTACAATTTCCCTATAAACTTTATTTACACTGGAAAGATCAAGGTTTTCATTTTCATCTATCATGGGACAGACTATATAGGCTTGGTGATTTTTTAATAGCTCAGTTTTTATAAATTCCAAACTTTTTATAAGTCCTTGAGGTCCTATGGTAAAAGTTTCTATCTTCTGTCTACCCTCAGGTAAGGCATCTATGGTTGAAATATCAAGGTCATTATAAATTGTTAAAGCAAGAGTCCTGGGTATAGGTGTTGCAGTCATAATAAGAGTATTTATTCCCTTCTCTGCAAGTTTTTTTCTCTGTTCAACTCCAAATCTGTGTTGCTCATCTATTACTGTGAGCCCTAAATTTTTAAATTCAACATTATCATAAAAAAGTGCGTGAGTTCCCACAACCATGTTTATTGTGCCTTCTTTTAAGCCTTGAAGACTTTCCTGTCTTTTTTTTGCAGTATCACTTCCTGTTAAAAGGCTTATATTTACTCCCAAGTCCCCTAAAATATTTTTAAAGTTTTCATAGTGCTGCTTTGCAAGTATTTCAGTTGGAGCCATTAGGGCTGCTTGATATCCGTTAATAAAGGCAAGGTACATTAAAATCATGGCAACTATAGTTTTTCCGCTTCCTACATCCCCTTGTATAAGTCTTGACATAGGTCTTTTTTTTGAAAGGTCTTCTATTGATTCTTCAACTACTTTTTTTTGTGAATTTGTAAGTTCAAAGGGTATTTTTTTATAGAGTTCTTCTAAGGCAAAGTTTTTAAAGGCCTCTTTAGTTATTTCTTCTTTTTCTTTTTTTAGACTCATAAGACCCGTTAAATAAACTAAAAATTCTTCAAATACATAGGTCTTTCTTGCAAGATCAAAAAGATTTTCATCAGAAGGTCTGTGTAGCTGTCTTATGACTTTATCTCTGTTTAAAAGTTTATATTTTTCTATTAAATTTTCAGGAATTATATTTTCAAAATTCAATTCTTTTAAGACTAAGTCAGTGAGTTTTATTAATTCATTGTTGCTTATTTCTTTAGTTAAGGGATAATAGGGTACTATTTTTCCTATTTTATTTTTTTTATTTAAGGGTTCATAGATTGGCATGGATATTTGATAGCTTCCTCTGAATTTTTTTATTTTCCCATATAAATAAAATTCCCTATTTATTTGAAATTGAGGTTTTAAAAAATTTGAGTTAAAAAATGTTACATCTGCCCTATCCTTTCCATCAGTCATGGGAACAGTCATCATTTTAAGTCTGTTTTTATAAAGAAACCTTGGTTCTTCACAGACTTTTAATTTTAAGGCCGCTTTTTCTCCATCTAAAATTTGATTAAGGTTTTTTATTTTACTCATATCTTCATAGGATCTGGGAAAATAATTTACTAAATCTTCTACTTTTTCTATTTTTAATTTTTTTAAAATCTGGGCTTTTTTTGGTCCTACGCCTTTTATTTTTTCTATGGAATCTTCTAATTTCATATTTCTCACCTAAAAAAATAAGCAGGTAAAAACCCACTTATTCTACTGCAATTATATAATAGTATAGAGGCTGTGAACCTTCTACAAACTCTATGTCTTGTTCGTCAAAACTTTCTTCCAGTCTTTCTAAAAGTTCTTCTGTATCTTCTTCCTTTAAACCATTGCCATAATATATGGTTATAACTGATGAATCTTCGTCAACCATTTCTTCAATTAATTTAAAGGCAACTTCATTTACGTCCTTACCGAAAGATACTATTCTTTTCCCTGTAAGACCTATTATTTCATCTTTTTTTATTTGTCTTCCTTCAGAAACAGTATCACGGACTGCATAAGTTACTTGGGCTGATTTTACTGTAGCCATATAATCTTTCATGTTCTTTTCGTTTTCTTCAGGACTTAAATTCGGATTAAATTCAACTATTGCAGATATTCCCTCAGGAATTGATTTTGATGGAATAACTATTACATTTCTTTCAGATAATTTTTGTGCTTGTTCTGCAGCAAGAATTATATTTGAATTATTAGGAATTATAAAAATAGTTTTTCCACTACATTTGTCAATTGCTTTCATAAAATCTTCTGTTGAAGGATTCATTGTTTGTCCGCCTTCAACTATATAATCTACATTTAAGCTTTTGAAAACTTCATTCATTTTTTCTCCCATGGAAACTGCAATGAAAGAGTAATCTTTATCTATTTTTACTTCTTTATTTTCTTTTTTTGCCGCTTGAACTTGAGCTTCATCAAATAAGGTTTCCCTATGTTGATATCTCATGTTGTCAATTTTAATATCTTGCAATTGACCAAGTTCCACTGCATATTCAAGAGCCTTTCCTGGGTTATTTGTGTGAACGTGAACTTTTATAACTCCTGTTCCGCTGCCTCCTACTACTAAAAGACAGTCTCCAAGAGGTGAAAGTTTTTCTTTAAAAGAATCTATGTCTTCATAACTTGTAGAAATTACAAACTCTGTGCAATATCCGAATTCTAATTCTTCGTTAAAGTCATCATTTAAGTGAATTTCTTTTTGTTTTTTATTTTTTAATTGTTCGTCTTCTTCAACAGACTGAATCTTTTCACCGCAAAGAGTTTTATAAGCTCCTTCCAGTAAATATACAAGGCCTGCACCACCTGAATCCACTACTCCCGCTTCCTTTAAAACGCTAAGTTTTTCCGGAGTCTTCTCAAGAGAAATGTAAGCTTCTTTTATTAGGTCCCTTCCAAAACTTTTAAGGTCCATATATTTTTTATAATTCTTAATTGCAAAATCACTTGTTTCACGTCCTACTGTAAGAATAGTTCCTTCAGTGGGTTTCATAACAGCCTTATAAGTTGTCTCTGATGCCTTTTTTAGGGCATAAGCAAGTTCTTTTATCCCTATTTCTTTTACATCTGTAAGTCCTTCTGCAAATCCCCTTAAAAATTGGGAAAGAATAACTCCAGAATTACCTCTTGCTCCCATAAGTGAGCCCCTTGCAGCTGCCATGGCAACTTCGTGAACATCATTTGATTCTGTCTTTTCAACCATCTTAATAGCTGACTTTGAAGTCAAGCTCATATTTGTACCTGTATCTCCATCGGGCACAGGGAATACATTCAGAGCATTGACATGGTCTTTATTTAATAAAAGATAATTTACTGCTCCTGCCAAAGCTGATTTCAATAAATTACCGTCAATCTTTTCTATATCCATTTTTCCTCTCTTACTTTATTCTAATCCCTTCAACAATGACTGATACTTGATCAGGTTCTAAATTAGTGAGTTCTTTTATACGGAATTTAACATTATCAATAATATTTTGACCTACAGTTGAGATTCTTACTCCGTATTCTAAAACTACGTGAAGTTCTATAACTAATTTATCGTCATCAGTAATAACTTTTATACCTTTGGAAATATTTTCAAATCTTAAAAGTTCAAGTAAACCGTCTGCGGCATTTTTTGATGCCATACCGACTATACCGTAACTTTCCATTGCAGACATGCCCGCAATTGATGCAAGTACGTTATTTTCAATTATTATACTGCCCTTTTCTCTATTTATAACAGCCGGCATTTAGCTCACCTCCTAATTTAATTCTATTTTTTAATATTATAACAGAAATCCCAAGGAAAAAAAACTTGCCCCCTTAGTCTCCTATTGATATATTATGGTCAGGAGGTTCTTATGGATAAAATTTTAATTGGAAAAGGTCAGAAAGAAAATTATATTCTTTTAAATAAAATTAATAGACATGGTCTTATTAGCGGGGCAACAGGAACAGGAAAAACCGTAAGTCTTAAAGTTCTTGCAGAAGGGCTTTCAGATAATGGAATACCCTGTATCCTTGCTGATCTTAAGGGAGATCTTGCAAATATTGCAAAATCTGGTAAAAGTAATGAAAAAATTTTAGAAAGATTAAATACTTTAAAAATTAAAAATTTTGAATTTAAAAACTATCCCTTAAATATTTGGGATGTTTATATGAAAAAGGGTATTCCTTTAAGAATTACCATTTCTGAAATGGGACCTCTTATGCTTTCCAATATACTTGGTCTTAACGATACTCAAATGGGTGTTTTAAATATTGTTTTTAAAGTCGCTGATAAAAACGGCCTTTTACTTATTGATTTAAAAGATTTAAGACAAGTTATAAATTATGTTGACGAAAATAAAAATGAAATCACAAAAGAGTTTGGAAATGTTACAAGTCAAAGTCTTGGTGCCATTCAAAGAAAACTTTTATATATAGAAGATTGTGGCGGAGATTTATTTTTTGCAGAACCTGCCATAGATATAAATGATTTTTTAAAAACTGACAGTCAAGGTAGAGGTATGGTAAATATTCTTCAAGCAGATAAATTAATTTCAAATCCTATTTTATATTCCACGCTCCTTTTATACCTTCTTTCTGAAATTTATGAAAATTTCCCAGAAGTTGGTGATTTAGATAAGCCAAAACTTGTATTTTTCTTTGATGAAGCTCACTTATTATTTAATAATGTTCCTGATATTTTAAAAAATAAAATAATTCAAATTGTAAGACTTGTAAGAAGTAAGGGCGTTGGAATATTTTTTATAAGCCAAAATCCTTTAGATATACCTGAAGAAATTTCTTCTCAACTATCAAACAGAATTGTCCACCAATTAAGAGCCTACTCTCCCAAAGAGTTAAAGGCTATAAATGCTGTTGCAGATACTTTTAGACAAGACGGAACCATTGACATTAAAGAGGAGCTTATTTCTTTAAAAACTGGTCAGGCTATTGTTTCTTTTGCTGATGAAAATGGGGCTCCTACCTTTGCAGATAAGGCAATTATTTTGCCTCCTCATTCTTCTTTTGAAACTTTAAGTGATTCTGAATATGAAGATTTAATTAAAAATTCACCTCTATATAATAAATATAAGGATTCCTTTGATAGAGAAAGTGCTTATGAAATTTTAAACGAGAAAATTAAAAGGGATGAGTTGGAAAAACAAAGGGAAGAAGAATTTCAAAAGAAAAAGGAAGAGTTTGAAAGAAAAGAAAAAGAACTTGATAGGCAATATAATTCTCAAAATAGAAGATCCTCAAGGCCTAAAAAATCCTATTTAGATAAGAGTATTGATTCAATTTTGGGAAGTGTAACAAGAAGCCTAGGCCGTGAAATTGCAAGGGGAATTTTAGGATCAATCAAAAAAAGATAATAAAAAATAGCTGCAATTAATGTGTGTAATTTTCTTAATACACATAAAATTTGCAGCTATATTTTTTATACTTTATTTTTCTTCCTTTTGAGATTCTTCTGTCACATCAATTATTAATTGATCTTCTTCCTTATTTTTTTCTTCTTTCTTTAAATCTTGTACTTTTTCATCTACTTTACTTTTAAAGTTTTCTTTCTTGTTTCGAATATATTCTCTGACATCAATAGTTGATCCATCTTCCATTACTATCTTAAAATCATATTCACTTGTTAGGGCTGCTCCAACTCCTAACATAGCAACTATGGGATTTATAGCAAATCCAATAGCAGAAACCGTTAAAGAAAGAGAAAGTACCGTTTCTCCATTTTTTTCAATTAGGAGTTTTCCTGCATTTCCTTTTTTTAAAATATCCTTAATCCCGTCAAGAATGTCATCTAAGGATTGTTGAACGTGTCCAATTGTTTTGCTTGTGTATTCTCTCCAATTTTTCCCGCTCTTTTCTTCTTCTTTTTGTTCTTCCTGAGTCTTTTTACCTTGGCCTCTTTCATTTATTAATTTAATTGCTTTGTCCACATCTCCATCAGCTTCAAGAAGAGCAATTCTTACATCATCATAGCTTGCGCCTGTCATGTTAATTACATAATCAATTGATTCAAGTGTTATCATTTAATCACCTCTTTATTATTATACCCAAGCTTTAATTTTTATTTTCGTCTTTTATTGCTTTTTTTTCAAGTTTTTGTAAATTTTCAATGTGACCTATAATAACAAGAACATCTCCATCTTTAATTATAGTTTCAGGATTAGGATCCACTAGATCAGAAATTTCTTTTCTTTCTATGGCAAGGACTGTAACTTTATATTTTTTTCTGAAATTCAAATCTATTAAACTTTTATTCCTCCACTCAGGAAGAGAATCAAATTTTGCAATAGAATAATTTGTACTAAGTTCAATATAATCCACTAACTTTGATTTACTAAGATCCCTTGCAACCCTTATCCCCATATCTCTCTCAGGATATATAACTTTTGAAGCTCCAACTCTTTTAAGTATAAGTCCCTGTCTGTTACTTACCGCTTTTACTGCAATATATGGAATGCCCGCTTCTTTAGCAAGGACTGTCGCCATTATTGCCGCTTCAAAATTTGAACCTATAGCAACAACAGCTCCATCAAAATTATTTAAACCTATTGAAGATGTTTCAGTTTCATCTAAAAGGTCTGCCTGTATAGCAGTTGTAACCTTGTCAGCTATAGTTTCAAGCTTATCCATATTCTCATCAATTACCATCACTTCATTACCAAGATCTACAAGAGTCTGCGCAATTGCTGATCCAAATCTTCCACAACCAAAAATAACATATGATTTCATTTTTTCACCCTACTAATATATTTCCTTCCGCATATTTTATTGAAGTTTTTTTCGTCTTTAATAATCCTATTGCAATAGTTGTCGGTCCTACTCTTCCCATAAACATTGTAAAGGCAATTATAAGTTTTGATACTGTGGAAAGATTTCCTGTTATACCTCGTGACATTCCTACAGTTCCAAAGGCCGATACAGTTTCAAATAAAATATCTAAAAATTTAAATCTGTCCGCTTCCACTATTGTTATTGTAAGAGCAACTATAATAACCACTCCAAGAGATACTATTACTACAGTAAGAGCTCTTATAATGGTCTGTCTTGATATGGTTCTTTTAAATACAACTGTTTCCTTTTCACCTTTTAAAGTAAAATATGTGGAAAAAAGTAAAATTGCAAAAGTTGTAGTCTTAAGTCCACCAGCAGTTGATGCCGGGCTTCCTCCTATAAACATAAGAATTATATACAAAAAAGCCGTTGCATCATGAACATGACTTATATCAACAGAATAAAATCCCGCTGTCCTTGTTACAGTTGACTGAACAAAACTTGCCAAAACTTTCTGAGGAAAATTCATTAAGGCTATTGTATCCTTATTTTTCCATTCCAGGACTAAAGTTATTATTGTTCCGAAAATTAAAAGACATAAGGAAACTACTATAACCACTTTTGAATGAACCTTTAAATATTTAAAATTTCTTTTCTCATAAATATCAAGAAAAACTAAAAAGCCAAGACCTCCTAATATTACAAGAGAGCAAATAATAAGACTTACATAATAATTGTTATAAAACTGAGATAGACTATCGCCAAATAAATCAAATCCCGCATTACAAAAAGCTGAAACCGAATGAAAAAGTGAAAATAAAATTCCTTTTTTCAAACCATAAACCGGCACAAGAGCTAAAGAAAGTAGACTTGCTCCCATAAACTCAATTAAAAAAGTTATTTTGGTAACATATAAAAGCCATCTTACTATTCCCTTCATAGAGCTTATATTTAATTGCTCACGAATTATAAGCCTTTGTTGTAAAGAAACTTTTCTACCTAAAAGAACTACACCAATTGAAAATATTGTCATAGTTCCAAGACCTCCTATTTGTATCAAAGAAATTATTACAAAATTTCCAAAGGCTGACCAAGTTAACTGAGTATTTAAAGTTGTAAGTCCTGTTACTGCCGTTGCAGAACTTGCTGTAAAAATTGCATCTACAAAATTAACTCCCTGTCCATTTTTTGTAGAAATAGGCAAAGTAAGAAGGACTGCTCCCAATAAAATTACAAAGCCAAAAGATAAGCTAAGTAACAAAGGAGGATTTTTTAATAATTTTTCATAAAATTTTTTCATATACCTATTTTATCATTTGTTTAGCTTAAAAAACACAAATAAAAAAACTGCTTTACTAAGCAGTAATTTTATTTGTTATTCTTTGCAAGTTCAGCAATTTTTGCAAATCCTGAAGGATCATTGATTGCAAGTTCGGATAACATCTTTCTATTAATTTCAACATTTTGTTTTTTAAGACCATCAATAAACTTTGAATAGCTTATACCGTTAATTCTGCAAGCAGCATTAATTCTTGCAATCCAAAGTTTTCTCATATCTCTTTTTCTTTGTTTTCTACCAATATAAGCATAGCTTAAAGATTTCATAACAGCTTGGTTAGCCGGTCTGAATAATTTTGATTTTGCACCGAAATAACCCTTAGCTTGTTTTAAAATATTTTTATGTCTTTTTCTAGCGTTTACGCCTCTTTTAATTCTTGCCATTTTAAACCTCCATCATTAAGGAATCATATTGTTGATTCTCTTTTGGTCTCCCTTAGAAATTATTGCGGACTTTCTTAATTTTCTTAATCTTTTTTGTGTTTTCTTGCCTGTTAAGTGTCCTTTATAAGCAAAAAATCTTTTTATTTTACCTGAGCCTGTCCTTTTAAATCTCTTAGCAGACGCTCTGTGAGTTTTCATCTTACCCATGATATTCCTCCTTAATTTTCTTTATCTGTAATTGGAGACAAGAACATAGTCATGTTTCTGCCTTCAATTTTTGGCTTTTTATCTACAACACCGTACTCAGAAACAAGTTCAACAAATTTATCAAGAACTTCTCTTCCAATTTCAGTATGACCCATTTCTCTACCTCTAAAACGTACAGAAACTTTTACTCTATCGCCTTTTGAAAGAAATTCTTTTACTCTGTTGGCCTTAGTATTCAAGTCGTGATGTTCAATACTTGGAGTAAGTCTCATCTCCTTTATGCTTATAACGTGTTGTTTTTTTCTTGACTCCTTCTCCTTTTTGATAAGCTCATATCTGTATTTTCCATAATCCATAATTCTGCAAACAGGTGGCTTCGCCTGTGGTGCAACCTTAACAAGATCAAGTTTCTTATCAATTGCCATCTCAATAGCACGTCCGGTAGCAACGACACCTAATTGATTGCCGTCAGCATCAATAAGTCGTACTTCCTTATCTCTAATATCTTCATTAATTTGAAGCTCTTTAATTTCTAAGCACCTCCATAAAAAAATAACGGGCATATATAGCCCGCAAAAATAAAAATAATCCAAAGAATATTTTAAAATAACCTTAAACCCTAAGCGTAAGGTGAGAAGCGGACTTCTTCTTTAAATTCTTAATTAATATACACGATTTATTCTCTTTTGTCAAATATTTTATTTTTTATTTTTATATTTTTTTACGCTCTACGTGAAGCATTTTTTATTTTTATATTTTTTTACGCTCTATGTAAAGCATTTTTATTTTTTTGTTTTTTCATGCTCTACGTAAAGCATTTTATTTTTTTGTTTTTTTACGCTCTATGTAAAGCATTTTTATTTTTTTGTTTTTTTACGCTCTATGTGAAGCATTTTTTATTTTTATATTTTTTATGCTCTACGTGAAGCATCTTTTATTTAAAAAACCTTAACAAAAAATGTTAAGGTTTAATTTATTATTTTACCTTTGATTGAAGGTAACTATATATAAATTCGTCTAAATCGCCGTCCATAACTCTGTTAATATTTCCAACTTCTGTTGATGTTCTATGATCTTTTACCATTGTGTAAGGCTGAAAAACATAAGACCTTATTTGAGAACCCCAAGCTATTTGCGAATAATTTCCTTGAAGATCATCAATTTTTTCTTTTTGTTCTTCTTCTGCAAGGGCAATTAATTTTGCCTTTAACATATTCATTGCAGTTTCCCTATTTTGAATTTGGCTTCTTTCATTTTGACATTGAACTACGATGCCTGTGGGAATGTGTGTAAT
>CAMQDG010000026.1 GCA_946999425.1 uncultured Peptoniphilus sp. | reverse complement strand
TTTTCGATAAAGCAGATAACTTTATCCCCTTTTTTTAAATATTTAGGAGGATTAAAGCCTCCTCCAACTCCCTTAGGAGTTCCTGTAAAAATTATATCTCCTGCTTTTAAGGTCATACCCTTTGATAAATCTATTAATATTCTTTTTAAATTAAAAATTCCCATTTTGGGGAACTTCAATGGGACTTATTATTTTGACATCATTTTTTAAGCTTGCCTTTGAATTTAAAATCACATTATGAGAAAGCTTAGGACCCTTAATGTATTCTATTAGGGTCCCAGGCATATTATTAAAATTTTCTCTAATATCAAAAACATATTCTCCGCTTAAAATTCCATAAGATTTTATGCCTTCTCTTTCAAAGCTTATATATTTAATCATATTTTCTTAAAATCTCCATAAATTCTTCTCCTGTTATTGTTTCTCTTGTAAGAAGATAGTTGGCGATTTCATGAAGAGCTTCATTATTTTCTTTTAGAATGTTTATAGCTTTTTCATGAGCTTTTTCAATTAAGGTTCTTACTGCTAAGTCTATTTCATGGGCAGTTTTATCTGAAACTGTAAGATTTGCATCTGAACCTAAATAACGATTGTTAACTTCAGCCATTGCTACAAAACCAAAATCGTCGCTCATTCCATATCTTGTAATCATTGCCTTTGCAATTTTTGTCGCCTGTTCAATATCATTACTTGCACCAGATGTTTTTGTTCCGAAAATTAATTCTTCAGCACTTCTTCCACCTGTTAAAGTAACTATTTTATTAAAGGCTTCATCTTTTGACATTAAGAATTTTTCTTCTTCGTCAACTTGCATTGTATAGCCAAGGGCACCTGAAGTTCTTGGAACTATGGTTATCTTATGAACTGGTGCTGAATTTGTTTGTCTTGCAGCAACAAGGGCGTGCCCAACTTCATGATATGCAATAATTTCTTTTTCTATTGGAGAAATAACTGCATTTTTTCTCTCATATCCTGCAAGAACAACTTCAACTGATTCTTCAATATCCCTTTGATTCATGGCATTTCTGCCTTCTCTTACTGCACGAAGAGCAGCTTCATTTATCATGTTTGCAAGATCTGCTCCACTGGCTCCTGCTGTGGCAAGGGCTATTGCCTTATAATCTATAGTAGCTTCACGTCTTATCTTTTTTGCATGGACTTTTAAAATTGCTTCACGTCCTGCTAAATCAGGAAGTTCTACTGGAATTCTTCTATCAAATCTTCCTGGTCTTAAAAGAGCAGGATCAAGAGAATCTGGTCTATTTGTTGCTGCTAAAATAACAACCCCTAATTTTGAATCAAAACCGTCCATTTCACTTAAAAGTTGGTTAAGAGTTTGCTCTCTTTCATCGTTTCCACTAAAGCCTGAACCATCTCTTTTTTTACCTATTGTATCAATTTCATCTATAAAAACTATACAGGGCGCTTTTTCTTGAGCTTGTTTAAATAAATCTCTCACTTTTGCAGCTCCAAGTCCTACAAACATTTCAACAAATTCTGAACCTGAAATTGAAAAGAAAGGCACATTTGCTTCCCCGGCAACTGCCTGAGCAAGAAGAGTTTTTCCTGTTCCTGGAGGTCCTACTAAAAGTGCTCCCTTAGGGAGTTTTGCACCTATATCCGTATATTTTTCCGGAGAGTGTAAAAAATTTACTATTTCTGTTAATTGGTCCTTAGCTTCATCTTGTCCGGCTACATTTTTAAATGTTATTCCATCAGTACTTTTTACATAAATTTTGGCATTACTTTTGCCAAAACTCATGGGACCTACTCCGCCTTCTCCAAATTTTTTAAACACAGTTCTCGATAAAATCTGGCCTACAATTATAAACATGAGTATCATGGAAATCATGTAAATAATATTACTTGCTATGGGGTTTAGCTGGCTTGGGAAAATTCTATCAGTTTTTACTCCTGAATCAATTAGCCTTTGCGCTAAAAAACCATCCTCCATTCTGTAAGTTTTATAAACTGTGTTTTTTTCTCCCTTTAATGTAAAGTTAATTTCCCTATCTTTTACTTGAACTTCTTCTGCGTCTTTTTTATTAAGATGCTTAATAAAAGTTACATAATCCACATCTTTTATATTTGACTCTGTTTTTGAGAGAAAATATGGTTTAAAAATTAAAGGGATTGCTATTATAACAAGAATTCCTATTATATAATAAGCAATCTTTATATTCTTAATTTTATTTTTATTTTTATTATCCTTATTTATTTCAATCACCTCTAAGTAAAATTATACCCATTACAAATTAAAAACTTACTCTTCTTCTTCAAGATTTGACAAGTATCTGTATATGGTTGGTTCTGATATTTTAAGCCTTTCTGCAACAAACTGTAAAGATTGTCTTATGGCAAAAATTTTTTTATCATTTAGTTCTTTTACAATTTGTATTTTTTCTTTTTTTGATAAATTTTCAGGACCAGGATACTTATCAACAACATCATCAATTATGTGTTTTGCATAATCTATAATTGAAATTGTTACATTTTCCGACTGTTTTGCAAGATGCTCTTTATCTATTCTTTGAAAATAATTTTGATTTACAAGTTCATCTGGGTGGCAAAGGCCTAAAATTGTTTCAGTGACTTTTTCAAACCTTTTTCCATCAAAATTTATGCACATTATGCCCTTTAAATTTTCTTCTTCATCTTTTATAAAAAAAGTTGAGCAACGTAAAAATTTATTTCCCTTTGCAATGCCTCTATAATTTGGTCTGAAATCCATATTTTTATAAATTTTTTCTTCTAAACTTTTTTTTGTAAATTCAGTTAGGGGATCTCCTATATTTCGCCCTGATATAACCCCATTATATATAGCTATTATTTTCCCCTGATCCTCGTTTATTTCATATAAAACCACTTCATAGTCAGGCCCCAATGTAACTCCTAAAAATTCAACCAATTTAATATATTCTTCCATAACACTGCCTTTCTTAAATTTATTTTTCTAATAAAATTTTATCACAAAATCAAAAATATAAATCTTATTTAATAAAATATTTGTTAAATCTTAATTTTTTTCTTTATTATTTCATAAAAAAACTGCTGAAATAATTATATCTGAATTTTTTCTCTCCATAATTATTCCAGCAGTTTCTATAGTTTTATTTTATGCTGTTAGTAAATTTTTTATTTCGCAATTTTTTTTCTTGTTTTTTTATCTTTAACTTTTTTCAATCTGAAAAAGTCTTCTCTTTCCTTTTCCCCCAAAATATTTTCAATTGTCTTTACTATTTCCGTATATTCTGGAATTAATTTTTTATCAAGGGCATTTGCTCTTCGTCCTGTTTTTTTTATTTCACCTGCAAGTCTGAATACTGCATTTTCAACTTCTGCCAATTGGTAAATTAAATATTTTACATTATTCAGATCAAAAGATGCCATATCAAAAGCCGTTGTAGTTTTATGAATGGAGTAGCCCCCTTTATTTTTTTTCTTTTCGTATTTTATAAGGGGTATTTCAACTCCCATTACAGATCTTGACAAAATTTCATAGTTTTCTTCAAGGGGAACTGATTTTGATATTTCATAAACTTGTTGGGTGCCCATTGTTATTGTTGCATCTTCAAGGGCGTTGTAAGATTCCTTAAAGGCTTTTACAATTGTTTCCTGAAGCTTTGCCGCTTGTTTATTTAAATCCATCATTTCTTTTATTAAAACTGTTCTCTTTTTATCTAAAAGCTCATAACCTTTTTTTGCAAAGGTAAGTTGACCCTTAATTTCCATCAAATTTGCCTTTGTAGGGACTATATTTTTATTCATCTAATCACCTAAATATTTTTCTTTTAATTCCGGACTTATTCTGTCTAAAGATTCTTTTGGTAAAATTTTTAATAATTCCCAAGCAAGGTCCAAAGTTTGTTCAATGGATCTATTTTCATTAAAGCTCTGGCTTAAAAATCTCTTTTCAAAAGCTTCTTGAAATTCCAGAAATTTTTTATCTGATTCTGAAAGTTCTTCGCTTCCTATTATTTGTGAAAGAGCTCTTACTTCTACTGCGTTTGAATAAGATGCAAAAAGTTGTGATGAAACATCTGCATGGTCTTCTCTTGTATATCCCTCACCTATACCGTCTTTCATAAGTCTTGATAGAGATGGCAAGATATTTACAGGAGGATAAACTCCGCTTGTATTTAATTCCCTTGAAAGAACTATCTGTCCTTCAGTAATATAACCTGTTAGGTCAGGAATAGGATGTGTAATATCGTCATTAGGCATTGTTAAAATAGGTATTAAAGTTACAGAGCCTTCTATGCCTCTAATCATCCCAGCTCTTTCGTAAAGCATGGCAAGGTCTGAATAAAGGTGACCTGGATATCCTTTACGAGAGGGGACTTCTTCTCTTGATGATGAAACTTCACGAAGAGCCTCTCCATAGCTGGTTAAATCACTCATTATTACAAGGACATGCATATTTTTTTCAAAAGCTAAATATTCTGCTGCCGTTAGGGCGCATTTAGGTACTATAAGTCTTTCCATAATGGGATCATCTGCATAGTTTATATACATTACAACTTTTTCGGAAACCCCTGCACTTTTAAATTGTTCTATAAAATAATTTGCTTCATCATGCTTTACTCCAATTGCAGCAAAAACAATGGCAAAGTTGTCTTGATCTTTAGAACTTATTTTTGCCTGCCTTACTATTTGTGCTGCAAGTTTATTGTGAGGAAGTCCTGAACCAGAAAAAATTGGAAGTTTTTGTCCTCTTATTAAAGTCATAAGTCCGTCTATTGAAGATATTCCTGTTTGTATAAAGTTTCTTGGATAAAGTCTTGCAACAGGATTTATAGGTCTTCCATTTACATTTACAAAGATGTCTGAATAAATATCAGTTCCCTTGTCTATAGGTCTTCCAAGTCCATCAAAAACCCTTCCTAATATTTCTTTTGACATAGGTAGGGTAAAAGGTCTTGCTTCAAATTCAACCTTCATATTTTTTGTGGAAATGCCCAAACTTTCTCCGAAAACTTGTACGGTAGCTTTGTCATCATCAACTTTTATGACTTGTCCTATCATGTGGCGAGAGTTATCTGCTGAGGAAATTTTTACAACTTCATCAAAGGAAACATCATGAAGATTTGAAAGCTCAATAATTGAACCTTCAACTTTATCTAATAATAAATATTCTTTTTTCATCTAATCACCTGCATAAGTTGAAATAAGATTTGAATAGTAATCTCTTATTTCATTGTTAATCTTCACTATATTTTCCAAATTTTGGTTATCTACAGTATATTTCATGTCTATTACACTTCCATATAACTCATCATTTTTTACTTTTGAAATTGGTATTCCTCTTTTTACAGCTTCCATACCTTCAGTATAAAGAAGATCTATGGTCCTTAACATTTCAAATTGTTTTTTTAAAGGCACATAAGTATCTGTGGCATTAAAGGCATTTTGTTGTAAAAAGGCAACTTTTATAACTTTGCAAATTGCCAGTATAAGTCTTTGATCGTCAGGAAGCACATCTTCTCCTACAAGCATTACTATTTCATTAAGCTTTGCTTCTTGATGAAGTAAATCTAAAAACTTAGTCCTAAGTTCTGGTAAATCTCCGTCTAAATTTATATCATAATAACTTTTTAGCATTTCAGTATAACCTGAATAGGAATTCATCCAATTTATGGCTGGATAGTGCCTTGAATAGGCAAGATTTTTATCCAGAGCTAAAAATACATTTACAAACCTTTTGGTGTTTTCAGTTACAGGTTCTGAAAAATCTCCTCCCGCAGGAGAAACTGCCCCTATTAAAGTTACAGATCCTTCCTGACCGCATAGACTTTTTACATAACCTCCTCTTTCATAAAAACCTGCTATTCTCGACGGAAGGTATGCTGGATATCCTTCTTCTGCTGGCATTTCTTCAAGACGTCCTGATATTTCACGAAGGGCTTCTGCCCAACGAGATGTTGAGTCCCCCATTAATGCAACGTGATAGCCTTGATCTCTAAAGTACTCAGCAATAGTTATACCTGTATAAATTGATGCTTCACGAGCTGCTACGGGCATATTTGAAGTATTTGCAATTAAAATTGTTCTATCCATTAAAGGTTTTTGAGTGTGAGGGTCTATTAGCTTAGGAAAATCTTCAAGAACTTCTGTCATTTCATTTCCTCTTTCGCCACAACCTATATAGACAATTATATCTGCATCACAATACTTGGCAATTTGGTGTTGAGTCATTGTCTTTCCCGTTCCAAATCCTCCTGGAAGAGCTGCTGTTCCTCCTTTTGCTATGGGAAAGAATACATCAAAAATTCTTTGACCAGTTACAAGAAGTTTATCAATTTTTAGTCTTTCTTTAACAGGTCTTGGAATCCTTACAGGCCAGTTTTGATACATCTTAACATCTATTACTATACCTTTTTCATTTTTAACCTTTAGAAGTACCTTCTCGATGTTGTAGGACCCATCCTGAACTATATCAACTATCTCTCCATTTACATCTACCGGAATCAAAAGTCTGTGAGTTATAATTTCCGTTTCTTCTACTTCAGCAAAAATTTGTCCTCCTTGGACTTTTTCTCCTTTTTTTACAAGAAATTTAACATTCCAAAGTCTTTCTTCATCAAGAGATATAAGGCCTATCCCTTCAGGCATAAAGTTTCCATATTCATCTTTTATTTTATTTAAGGGACGTTCAATTCCATCAAACATATTTGATAAAAGTCCAGGTCCAAGTTTAAGACTTAAAGGTGCTCCTGTAGAAATGATTTCTTCATTTCTTTTTAAGCCTGTAGTATCTTCATAAACTTGAACAGTTCCTAAATCCCCTTCAATTGAAATTACTTCTCCAATTAATTTTTTTTCTCCAACAACGACCATTTCACGCATTTTAAATTTTGACATGTCTCTTCCAACTATTACAGGGCCGTTTATTGATTTAATATGACCTATATTCAATTTTCCACCTCTTCAAGTTCAAAGTAGAACATTTTTCCTATTTCATATTTTGAATCTTCTATTTTAGTTTTAAGAGAACAATCAATTTTATAAGTTTTTTCAATGTCTGAAATTTTAAAGCCTCCTATTTGACTTTCATCCATATCTTTTAAAATTATTTGCATATTATTTTTTTTAGCAATTGCCATTATTTGGTCTTTTGCTGAATCGTATGCCATAATTTCTAAATAATATGTTCCTTCATCCAATCCTTCTATTGCTTTTTCAAACAATTTTTTCTCAAACTCAAAATAAGAATCAGTTTTTGTAAATTCTTCCCCTACTTTAAGTAAATCCTCAATGAATCTACCTAACAAA
The DNA here is from genome assembly GCA_946999425.1 of uncultured Peptoniphilus sp. Taxonomy (GTDB): domain Bacteria; phylum Bacillota; class Clostridia; order Tissierellales; family Peptoniphilaceae; genus Peptoniphilus_B. The sequence continues at coordinate 10,871 of CAMQDG010000026.1, read as the reverse complement.
CTTTCATTTTTCTCAAGTCTTAAAATTCTTTGACTTTCATTTGCTTGGGCAATCATTTCATATTTTTTTTCTTTGGCAAGGGATATTCTTCTATTAATCAGATCCTGAGATTTTTTTTGAAATTCTATTTCTTTCTCTTTTAAAAGCTTTTGGCTTTTTAAAATTTCATTTTGAATTTTTTCTTGGCACTCCTTTTCTCTTTCTTTGAAAACGAGTTTATTAAAAAGTACCATCTTGTTTTCAAGTAATATCATATGTCCTCCAAAATTAAATTTTAAGTCCGATAGAGTCCTTAATATATTTAAGAATAAAATTCTTGTCTTCCAAGCCATTTATTCCTGGAATTGTAACTATTAAGGGTAAGGAGTTTTTTATTTTAACCTTAGTAACTTCTTCTTCAATTTCATTAAAATCAGATTCAGTCAATATAATTAAACCTATATTTTTCTTTTCTTTTATCTCTAAAAAAATTTTTTTAAGGTCATTCTTATCCTTGCAAAAAACACCGTCAATTCCACTTAATCTAAGGCCTCTTAAAACATCTCTATTTCTTGAAATCGCAAAGGAAATCATTATAATCTACCTAAAATCATAATAGAAATAATAAGTCCGTAAATTGCAATCCCTTCAGCCAAACCTAAGAAAAGCATGGACTTTCCTAAAATCTTAGGATCTTCACTTACTGCACCTATTGCTGATGAACCTACATTTGCAACTGCAACTCCGGCTCCTAAAGCTGCAAGACCTGTTGAAAGTCCTGCTGCAATGTAACCTAAGCCTGTTCCTCCATTTCCTTCAGCTTGAGCTTGTACAAAACCTGGAACAATAGTCACTGCAACAAAAAATAAAATCGGTAAAAATCCCAAAAGATTAAATCTTAAAATTTTTCTCATCTTAACTTCATCGGCACTTGTTCCCTTATAAATGTAATAAATACCTGTTGTGATTATAGAAAGAACAAAAAGTGTAGAAACAACTAAAACTAATTCCATTTATTTTTCCTCCAATTCAATAGTGGTTGGTATAAATTCATAACCATCCCCATAATAAAATTTACTGAACATTTCATAATATTCAAGTCTTAAACTTTGTATAAATACAATCAGGCCTTCAAGACCTATAATTACTATATTTCCTATAACAATGGAAAGTATATTTAAACCTTCATTGTTTAACATCTTTCCTATTGTTTCAAAAGCTAAAAACAAACCTACATGGTTTATGGCAAAAGCTCCAACTCTTATAAAAGAAATAATATTTGAAACAATACTCAAAACTCCTTCAAGTAGAGAGAACACAGCTTCAATATAGTATCCTTCTTCAATCCTATGGGGCTTTTTAGTTATAATAGATAAGATTTGTTTTTTAAATACCATTGATAAAAGTGACAAAACAATTATTACTTCTGCTATTTTTGTCGGTATTAAAGTTTTTTTCAATACAGGTCCACAAGCTAAATTAATTATCATTAAAAAAACTATAAAACCCGCTAATCCTTCTTTTCCAAAAATAGCTTCTTCCAAATCATTAAAATTAAACTTATTTATAAAGCCTACAAAATATGAAATTAAAAGAAATATAAGACCCACAAATATTGCACTCATAAGGCTTGTATTTATATTATTAAAAGGCCTCATGAATATTGCTGGGATAATACTTTCCATTCCAAAGACAGATCCGTATAAAAATCCGAAAATTGTAGATGCAATCCCAAGTCTTTTTAAAAGTCCGCCAAAATCTTTATTTTTTATTAAAAATCCTGCCATGAAAAATATAAGCCCTTGACCCACATCTCCGAACATGGCTCCGAATAAAAACATATATGTTACGGCAAATAAGAAAGTTGGATCTTTTTCTTTATAATTTGGTACTCCGTACATTTTAATCAGTAGCTCAAAGGGCCTTACAAAAAAAGAGTTTCTAAGTTTTGTAGGTGGTGTAACATTATCTTCTTCAGGCGATCTCTCTTTTATGACAATATCTTTATAAGAAGCTAAAGCTTCTTTTAATTTTGGAATATCTCTTTCCGCAATCCATCCGGACATATAAAAATATTTGTTACTTCTTGCCATAAAATGTTTCACTTCTTCAATTCTGTCCTTTAAAAACATTGAAACAATATGGCTTTCAATTTGACCTTTATTTTCTTCTAATAGCTTATTTCTTTTTTCTAAAATTTCTTTTTTTCTATTTGTTAAATTTTTTTCCTGTCTGTCAAGGTCTCCTAAAATTTCTTTAGCAGTACCCTTGCTTTCTCCTAATATTTCAACATCCTGCCAATTTAAGCTTTTTAAAATCCTGTCTATTTCATTGGCAACTTCCTTTGGATAGATGGCAAGATAAACTTCACCCTCATCAATTGTAGATGTATGAAAAATTACAGCAAGAATGTTTCCATAATTTTTCTTTAAACGAAATCTTGCTTCCTTATCTAAAATCCCGAACCTTACATCGAAATAATCTAAATTTGATAAATCTGAGAGGTCAATTTGTACATCTTTAAACAAATTATAATTATTTTCTATGTCCCTTACTTTTTTTAAATCTCCATCAATTTTTTGAATTTCATCAATATCTTTATTTATGTCTTCAAAAAAAGTGTCCGTATCTTCTAATAGTTCTCCCTTATCATAATAAGCACTTAAATCTTTTATTCCGAAAAATTTCATAAGCTTCTCAGCTTGTTTTGAACGAATTTCAGAATTTTCATCTCTTTCAAAAGAACTTATATGGCTAAGTTCTATAGTTCTTTCCAGGTTTTGTTCGTTTTCCAAACTATAATTAAAAGCGTTATTTTCTATTTCCAATTGCGCATTTATTATATTAACCATTTTAGACTTTAAAACCTGAGCGATAACCTGATCCATATCGGATAAGTCTCCAGCCAGATTTATAATTTTCATTTTTTCTAGAGCCAAATTTGTTCACTTCCTTTGTAACTTCTGACAAGATAATTAAGAGATCTGTCAAGACTCATATTAAATCTTCTGCTTTCCATAACTGAAGTTAAATCTTTAATTTCATAATTTAAAAGCAGAATAAATGCCATAAATTTTGAAAAATCATTGTTTTTTAAAAAATCGCTTTTAGCCAAATAATAAATATATCTGTTATTTCTTCTGTCCATATATATGTCCGTAGAAGTCCCTTCAAACAAAAATTTATAGGGTCCAGATTTTATTTTTTCTACAAATTTATCTAATTTAGAATAAGAAAGGTCTTTTAAATGGTCAAAGTTTAAATAATGACCTCCTAAAACTGTAAAATTAATAAGCTCTTCTGGAGAAAGATCATAATATTTAAGTCCTCTATAAATCCAAATAATGTTTAAAAGGTCTATCCTAGTTCCAAGAAGCTCCATGGCTGATTTTTTATTTTGCCTATCAAATTTTTTTACCAAATTGAATAATTTGGTATAAAAAAACTTGTCCAGATTCATTTCCATGTAAAAAAGAACAATGTCATCTTTTTCTTCGGCATAGGGTTTTAAAATCTTTGCAAATTCTTTATTTTTTATTTTTCCTATAAAATCTGCAATTGAAGTATTATTTTTTATATCATAATCCCTGTAATTAAGAGTAATTAGCCTTGATTCCAGTGTTCTTGCTCCGTCGCCTATTTTTAAAGTCCTGAGAATTTTTTTAATGTCCATAATTGTAAACTCATTTAAAAGTTCCAAGGCAAATTCTCTATAAACTCCTTTAAAATATTTGCTTAATTTTTTTATTGTATTTATTCTGTAGACCTGAAGTTTTTTTTCGGCTTCAAAAGAGTCTTCATCTCCATCAAACACAAAAGATAAACTTGTATTTTTTAAATATTCAATGATTTGACTTACACTAATAAGCTTAGCCATGTTTATATAATCACTGTCTTGTAAAAATTTTGATGTCATGGCACTCATTTTTGCATTTACTGCATTAAATTCACCTGTAATCATTTCTTCACCGATAAGATAAATTTATTAAAAGCCTCTTGTAAAAGTCTTTCTTTTTTTTCTTCATAGATAGTGTCTATTTCGTCTATTTTCTTTTTATTTTCCCTAAGTCTTTTATCCGCCTCTTCCTGACCTCTTGCAATTATTTCATCATAACTTTTATTGGCCTCTTTTGTCGCTTCTCCGTTAATTTTAGACTCCATTTCAACTAAAGTTTTTTTAGTTTCTTCCCTTATGCTTTTTATTTTTTCTTCTGTTTCTTTAATTAACTTAGAAGTTTTCTTGTCTATACTTATAATGCTTTCAATTGTTTCTTTCATTTAATCCCTTCTCTCTTAAGTATATAAAGTAGGTTCAATTTTATTCTACCCATTTTTTATAAAACCTTATAAGTCTTCAACGACTTCATTATAAACCTAAATATAAAAAAGTAAACTTAAAAAAATAAACTGATAAGAAATTTTCTTATCAGTTTATAAATTTTATTTTATTTTATTTTTAAAGCTCTGAGAGAATTTAATATTGCTATTAAAGTTACTCCCGTATCTGCAAAAACTCCTGCCCACATACTAGCTAAACCTAAAGCACCCAGAACTAAAACTATTAATTTAACTCCAAAAGCAAAAATTATATTTTGATTTACTATTTTCGAAGTTTCTTTTGAAATTGTAATTCCCTTTGTTATTTTGTTTAATTCATCAGTCATTATTACAACATCTGATGCTTCAATGGCAATGTCACTTCCTATTTGACCCATGGAAATTCCAATATCGCTTAAAGCAAGAACGGGACTGTCGTTAACCCCATCTCCTACAAAGGAAACATTCCCTTTATTTGATTTTTTAATTTTTTCAAATTCTTTAACCTTGTCTAAGGGAAGAAGTCCGCCCTTTACAAAATCTATTCCTACAAATTTTCCGAATTTTTGTGCACTTTCTTCAGTATCTCCTGAAAGCATATAAGTTTTTATTTTTAATTTTTTCAAAGTTTGAATAAATCTTTTTGCTTCAGGCTTTACTATGTCGGACACGAGAATCATGCCTACCACATTGCCGTCCACTGAAACATAAACCTGAGTTCCACCTTCTTCAGACTTTTTATTTACTAAAGAAGCATTACCAACTAAAACTTTTTTATCTTTATATGTGTAACTTATTCCCTTTCCTGAAATCTCTTTAAAATTCTCAGGCACTTCATTTATTTTTCCATATTTATTTTTTATGGCTCTTGCTATAGGATGGTTTGAACCTTGTTCACCAAGGGCTGCGAGTTTTAAAACTTCTTCTTCAGAATAATTCTCAAAAGTTTTTATTTGAGAAACTTCAAAAACTCCCTTTGTAATTGTTCCTGTTTTATCAAAAACCATTGCCTCTATATTTTTTAAGGCTTCAAGATAATTTCCACCTTTTACAAATATTCCTGATCTTGATGCCGCTCCTATTCCTCCAAAAATTCCAAGAGGAACTGAAATAATAAAGGCACAAGGGCACGATAAAACTAAAAACAAAGCTCCACGATAAACCGCTTCCTTAAATTCAATGTTAAAAATTTTCGGCCCTAACAAGAGCATCATTAAGGATATTAAACATACAATGGGAGTATAAACTCTTGAAAATTTCGTAATTGTTTTTTCTACTGAGGCTTTTTTTGAACCTGCATTTTCTACTAAATCAATTATTTTTGCTATACTTCCTTCTGCATAGGCTTTTGTAACTTCTATTTGTAAAATACTTCCAGTATTTATTGATCCAGAATGAATTTCATCTCCAACATTAACTTTTACAGGAATGGATTCTCCCGTTAAGTTTGAGGTGTCTATAAAAGATTGACCTTCTTTTACGATTCCTTCAAGGGCAACTTTTTCACCAGGTCTTACAATGACTATTTCTCCAGGTTTTACTTCTTCAGGTGCAACTTTTATAAAGTTCTCTCCCCTTAACACATTTGCAAAACTTGGTTTTAATTCAAGCATTGTCTTAATGTTTTTTCTACTTTTTTCAAGAGCCATATCTTCAAAAAGTTCACCTACATTATAAAATAACATAACTGCCAATGCTTCTGGATATTCGCCTATTAAAATAGCTGCAATGGTTGCAAGACTCATTAAGAAATTTTCATCAAATATTTCTCCATGTCCTATATTTTTTATTGCTTTTAAAAGAACATGATAACCCAAGGCAAAATAAAGACCTATGATTATATAATTTTCATAAGAAAAAGGCTCCATAAAAAATCCCTTTAATAAAAATAAAAAAGAAACTATATAAATTCCAATTTTATAGGGGCTTATTTTTTCTTCCTCGTCTTCTTCTATTTGGTCACCATCTATTTTTTTTATATCTTCAATTACCTCAACATCTTTTTCAAATTTTTTTACAGAGGCTTCAACAGCATTTTTTATGCTTTCCTTTCCCCTGTGTAAAAGAGATAATTTTTGATTTGAAAAATTATAGTCTAAATCTACAACTCTTCGATCTTTTTTTATATCATTTATAATTTTTGCAGTGCAGTTAGGGCAATTTAAACCCTTTAAAATGAAAGAGGATTTAAAAATTTCTTCATTATTCTCCAATTGTAAATTTTCTTCAACAATATGAGGACTTTCTTTTGTTAGTTTTTTTAAATTCTTAGTATTAATTGTTTTAAGCATAACTTACCTCCTTTTTTAATATGAACGATTATTCATACGTTCATATTAAATCTTATATTTCTATTTGTCAACACTTTTCCTGAAAAGTTTTTTATTATAGGATATGATATTTATAGAGGTGATTTATTTGTGCAAAAAATTCGGTAATAAAAAATTAGGATTCGGACTTATGAGGCTTCCTCAAAATAAAGTTGATAAAAAAGACTTATCTGAAGATAAGGTAAATTTTGAAGAGGTTTCAAAAATGGTGGATTATTTTTTAGAAAATGGTTTTAATTATTTTGATACTGCCCACGGATATCACGGCGGATTAAGTGAAGTTGCAGTTAAAAAATGTCTATCTTCCCGTCATAAACGTGAAGAATATATTCTTACAAATAAGCTTACAGCTCCTTACTTTAACAGTCAGGAAGAAATTTATAAATTTTTTAATGAACAGCTACATATTTGCGGAGTAGATTATTTTGACAATTATTTAATACATGCAGTTTCTAAAAATAATTACCAAAAATTTTTAGACTGCAAGGCCTTTGAAAGTCTTATAGATTTAAAAAATAAGGGCCTTATAAAACATATAGGCATGTCTTTTCACGACTCTCCTGAACTTTTGGATGAAATTTTAAAAAGTCATCCGGAGCTGGAAATGATTCAGCTTCAAATTAACTACATTGATTTTGAAGATGAAAAAATAAAGGGAAAAGAAAATTATGAAATTGCAAGAAAATATAATAAGGACATTATTGTTATGGAGCCTGTTAAGGGTGGAAAACTTGCAAACTTACCTAAGGAAGCTGAAAATATTTTTTCTCAAATTTCAAATTTTTCTCCAGCAAGTTATGCTATAAGATATGTAGCAAGTTTTGATGGTGTTGAAATGGTTCTTTCAGGTATGAGTAGCCTTGAACAAATGAAAGACAACATGGACTTTATGACAAATTTTGAAAAGCTTAATGAGAAAGATTATGTGGCAATTGAAAAAGTTGTAAAAATCTTAAAAGACATTGATCAGGTTCCTTGTACTTTTTGTGAATATTGTATTGAAGGTTGCCCAAAAAATATTTTTATTCCTAAATTAATTGAGCTTTATAATGCCCATGTAATTTATCCTAAGGCGGACTATTCTCACGATTATGAACTTGCAACAAGAAATTCAGAAAAAGCTGGATCCTGCATTAGTTGTAAAAAATGCGAAAAAATTTGCCCTCAACACATTGCTGTAACTCCAGTCCTTAAAAAAATAAGCTTTGAATTTGAAAGCTGAAAATAAAAAAAGGAAGTTTTATGGGTCACCACAAAACTTCCTTTTTCTTTATTTAAATTTAATTTCTCTTTTTTTCTTTTTTGGATTTAATATTTTTCCTTCAGTTTTTTCCAAATTGTTTTTTGCCATGGAAAGCATAAGTTTAATTCTGTTAAATTGATTTACTTCACTTGCTGATGCGTCAAAGTCTATGGGAACTATGTTTACATCATTGTAATCATTTCTTATTGCTTTTATTACTCCTTTTCCTGTTATGTGATTGGGAAGACAACCAAAGGGCTGAACGCAAACAATATTTTTTACTCCATGCTCAATTAAATCTACCATTTCACCTGTTAGGAGCCATCCTTCTCCATATTGATTTGAAAGACTTACATATTTATTGGCATAGGACATTATTGTTTGAATTTTTTCAGGAACTGGGTAGCGGGAATCTTTTAAAAATTCTCTTACTATATTTCTGTAAATGTCTATATATTTTACTCCCAGATTTCCTAAAAATCCTGCAAACTTCGACTTTGAAAGCTCTTTCGCTTTTATTTGAGAGTTTTTAAATCCATATAAAATAAAATCAGTTAAGTCTGATATTACTGCTTCTGCTCCTTCTTCTTCAAGTTTATCTATTAGATGATTGTTTGCTGCTGGTAGATATTTAACAAGTATTTCTCCTACTATACCGACTTTTGGTTTGATTTCATCATTAATTTCAAGTCTCGAGAAATCTCTTATCATTGAACTTACATAGGCCCTAAATATATTTATGTCAAAGGATTTTTCCTTTTGAATTTTTTCAATCCAATTTTTCATTAAAATATTTGATGAGCCTTTTATTTTTTCATATGGTCTTGTTGCATGAAGGAGTCTACTCAAAAGATCTCCATACTGCATTGTAATTATTAATTTTCTAAAAAGTTTTATTATATGACTTTTTGGAAGTTTTATTCCCGGATGCTTTTCTATTCCCTGAAAGGATAGAGCTAAAACTGGAACCTGTCCATAACCTGCATCTTTTAACGCTTTTCTTATTAAGCCTACATAGTTTGATGCACGACAAGCTCCTCCCGTTTGAGATATTAGTAGGGTCAAATTATTAACATCATATTTTCCACTTTTTACTGCATCCATAAATTGACCTACAACAAATGTTGTGGGATAACAAGCGTCATTATTTACATATTTAAGCCCTTCATTTACAACTTTACTGTCAACTCTTTCAAGGAGTTCTATGTTGAATCCCTCTTCTTTTAAAATTGAAGACAAAAGCTTAAAGTGTATAGGTGACATTTGTGGCATCAAAATTGTATGATTTTTTTTGTTTTCTTGGGTGAATAAGACTGGTTCAAATTTATACTTTTTATTCGCCTTTATTACTTTTCTATTTTCAACTGTTTCAAGCAAAGATCTTATTCTTATTTTTATTGCCCCTAAATTACTTACTTCATCAATTTTTAAAACTGTATGAATTTTATTATAAGATTTTAAGATTTCATTAACTTGATCTGTTGTTATTGCATCTATTCCACATCCAAAGCTGTTAAGCTGAACCATTTCAAGGTTTTCATTTTTGCCTACAAATTTTGCCGCCCTATATAATCTTGCATGGTAGGTCCATTGGTCAAGAACTCTTAAAGCTCCGTCCGTATCTGTAAGACCTCCTATACTGTCTTCAGATAAAACTGCAAGTCCAAGAGATGTTATAAGTTCAGGTATTCCATGATTTATTTCAGGATCAATGTGATAGGGCCTTCCCGCAAGAACTATTCCTCTTTTTTTGTTTTCTTTAAGATAGTTAAGTGCTTTTATTCCTTGAAGTTCAACATCATATCTATATAAGTCCTGTGCCCTATATCCTGCTCTTACAGCTTCTCTTACTTCCTTTAAAGGTATATTTTTAAAAATGTCTGCCATTCTTGTTTCAAGTTTTTTTCTGTCTGCAAAGGATATAAAAGGATTTAAAAATTTTACATTTTCATTTTTTATATTCTCAACATTATTTTTTATTACTTCACTATAACCTGCAACGACAGGACAATTTAAATTGTTATTTTGATTGTAAAATTCCTTTTCTTCATAAAAAACTCCAGGATAAAAAATAAATTTTATTCCTTTTTTTATTAAATTTTCAATGTGACCATGACTTATTTTAGCTGGATAGCAAGCTGTTTCTGAAGTTATTGATTCAATACCTTCTTCATAAGTTTTTCTTGTAGACTCATCAGATAAAACAACATTAAAGCCTAAAGTCTCAAAGAAATCATGCCAAAAAGGATAATTTTCATACATATTTAAAACTCGAGGGATCCCTACTTGTCCCCTTCTTCCATCACTAAATTCTTTTAAATTAAAAAGTCTTTCGTATTTATATTTATATAAGTTTGGAATTTCCACATCTGATTTTATAGAAAGACCTGATCCTCTTTCACATCTGTTACCTGAAATATATCTCTTATTATTTGGAAATATGTTGACTCTTAAAGCACAATTGTTTGTACATCTTCCACATTTTGCATCCATAGTTTTGTATGTAAATTTTTTTAAATCTTCAAAAGATATAATTTCTGATTTTTCTTTTGCTCTTTCTTTAGATATAAGTGCCATGCCGAAAGCCCCCATCAATCCTGAAATAGATGGTCTTGTAGCATTTCTTCCTGTTATTATTTCAAAAGCTCTTAAAACTGCATCACTTAAAAATGTTCCCCCTTGAACCACAATATGTTGTCCAAGTTCTTTAGGATCCCTGATTTTTATTACTTTTTGAATTGCGTTTCTTATTACAGAAAATGCCAAACCTGCAGAAATATCTTCAAGGCTTTCCCCTTCTTTTTGCGCCTGTTTTACATTGGAATTCATAAAAACTGTGCATCTACTTCCTAAATCTACAGGATTTTTAGATTTTAAGGCTTCTTTAGAAAATTCTTCAGCAGTCATATTTACAGTTTTTGCAAAAGTTTCAAGAAAAGAGCCACAGCCTGAGGAGCATGCTTCATTTAATAAAATTGACTCTATTATGCCATTTTCAATCT
>CAMQDG010000025.1 GCA_946999425.1 uncultured Peptoniphilus sp. | reverse complement strand
AAAAGCTTACGCTTTTCATTCCTATTGTTTCAATTGAGGTTGAATATATATTTACTTTTTCTCATTTTTTATTTTATATCCAAATAATTCGCCTAACGGCGATCGGACCAATAAATTGGTCCCTACATTCTGTTGCGGGGGTTTAATCTTTTGAAATCTATTCGCATAAAATTACCCTACGTTGGGTTTTGTTCTCAATAAAAATTTTATTTTAATTTACAATTTATCATTTTTTATTTTATTTCAAATAATTCGCCTAACGGCGATCGGACCAATAAATTGGTCCCTACATTCCCTTGCAGGGCTTTAATCTTTTGAAACCTTTTCGCATAAAATTACCCTACGTTCCTGCATGGATTCAAAATTACAATAAATTTATGCGTGGGATTTTGTGGGACGTGTTTTTTGTGAGAGAAAAAACATTGCATTTTTTAAAAATTTTTTTACGCTTTACGTAGAGCATTTTTATTTTGTTTTTAAATTTTTCAATTGACATTCTCTTGTAGAACTTTGTTTTTATTGGAATGTGTCTATAAATAAATGCAATTTAAAAATAAAAAAACTTGCAGGTATGTATTTGTCATCCTGCAAGGAAATTTTTATTTTTATTTATTTTTTGTGTTTAGTTTATAAATTTCCATAAGTCCTTTTAAGGTTAATTCTCTTTCTATTTTTACTGGGAATTTTAAATTTTTTGTTAAAAGAGGGGCAAAGCCTCCTGTTGCAAAGATTTCGGTATTTTCTTTTTTTAATTGTTTTTCTTCAAATATTTTATCTACTATGCCTTCTATCATTTTTCTATATCCGAAGTAAAGACCTGCCTGCATACTTTCTACAGTTTCATCGCAGATTAATTTTTCTGCTTTTATTATTTCAATTTTTGGTAGTTTGGCGGTTCTTGTGGTTAGGGCATCGGCACTTATGCCTATTCCAGGTATTATAAGACCTCCCATATATTCTTTTTTATCTGTTAAGTAGCAAAAGGTTATTGCTGTTCCCATGTCTATTATTATGGCGTTTTTTTCTGTCATTTTTGAAACAGCCACTGCATTTACTATTCTGTCTGCTCCTATTTCTTTTGGATTTTTATATTTTAATTTTATGTCAGTTTTTATTTCTGCTGTTACTATTAAGGGATTTATGTTGAAATATTTTATACTCATTGTTTCAAGGGTATGCATAACATTTGGAACTACTGATGATATTATGATTCCTTCTATGGTGTCTATTTTTATACCTTTTGCTTTTAGGGTTTGGTAAAATATCATTCCATATTCGTCATTGGTCTTTTTTTCTGAGGTTGATATTCTAAATTCATAAATTAATTTTTCTTTTTCAAATATTCCGTAGACTATGTTTGTATTTCCCACATCTATTACTAAAATTCTCATAGGTCCTCCATGGCTAAGTAGCCTTCTTCTGTTTTTGCGTTTTTTACTCCACTTATTATTGCATTTTTTACGCAGATTGAGCCTAAGGCTTGTATAAGTGTTGGATCTGCTTCTACTTGTCCTGTTGATAAAACGAAAACAGTATCTCCGTCATATTGGGTGTGAACTGGAAATATACTCATGGCATAACCGTTGTGGGCAACATTTGCAACTTTTTCTGCCTGGGTCTTATTTAACTTTGCGTTTGTTGCAAGGATGCTTAGGGTTGTGTTTGTTCCTTTGAAATATTTTTCTTTATTTTCTTCCATAAGTTTTAAAATTTCTTTTGGATTATAAAATTCTTTTGTTTTTTTATTTATTGCTCCTGCTATTTTCTTTCCGTCCTCAAATATATCTCCGAAGGAGTTTACTACACTTAGGGCTGATATTGTAACTTGTCCTACTTTTATTGTATAGGAGCCTAGGCCACCTTTCATTGCACTTTCCATGCCTAATATCTTGCCTACTGTTGCACCTTTTCCTACGCCTACATTGCCAAGTCTATTTTCTTTTTCACTGGCATTTTTTGCAGCTTCATAGCCCATTTCTGCATCGGGTCTTTTTTTATAATCTTTGTAGGCTAAATCAAATATTACTGCTCCTGATACAATTGGGACTATTCCTATACCTACATCAACACCTCTATTTTCTTCTTCCAGATATTTCATAACTCCTGTTGCTGCGTTTAAACCATAGGCTGATCCTCCTGATAGCATTATGGCATCAACTCCTTGGACCAAATTTTTGGGGTCTAATAAATCTGTTTCTCTTGTGCCTGGTCCTCCTCCTCTTACGTCAACTGCACATACTGTTCCCTTGGGGGGAATTATTACTGTTAGTCCTGTTGCTTGGTTATTTGCGTGTCCGACTTTTATTCCTTTTACGTCTGTTAAATACATGAAAACCTCCGTTTTTTTCTAAAAAAAAATCCCTTGAGGGATTATTTTGTAAAAAGTTCTAGGGCAATTACTAAAATACCTAAGATAATTCTGTAAATGCCAAAAATTTTAAAGTCATGTTTTTTTATATAGGATAAAAATTTTTTTACCACTATCATTGCAACTAAAAAAGATACTATAAATCCCACTAAAATAATTAACCATTGGCCTAGGCTCATACCAAGGCCTATTTTAATAATTTTTAAAAATGTTGCACCTAACATAGTAGGTATTGCAAGGTAGAAAGAAAATTCTGCTGCCGTTATTCTATCAGCTCCTAATAAAACTCCTCCTATGATAGTTGCTGCACTTCTACTTGTGCCGGGAATCATTGCAAGGCATTGAAAAAATCCTATTAATATAACGGTTTTAATAGGTAGTCTGTCAATGGATGTATATTTTCCTGATTTATCTTTTTTTTCTATTAAAATAATGACTATTCCATAAAAGATAAGGCTTATGGCAACTGTTATGTTGTTAAAAAGATACTTATCTATTAAATCGTCAAACAAAAATCCCAAAACAGCTGCAGGGAAAAATCCTATTATTATTTTTGTCCAAAGTCTTAGGGTCTTTTTGTCTGCCAAGGCAAGTTTTTCTTTAAAGGTCAGTCCTTCAAGGGGTCTTTTGAGTTTTCTTTCAAGTTTATTTTTTCCTAAGGGATTTAAGGAATTAAAATAAATCACAACAATTGCAAGGATTGCTCCCAGTTGAATAATTACATTAAAAGCATTTTGAAACTCTTTACTTGAAAGATTCAAAAAATTTCCTGCAAGAATTAGGTGTCCCGTTGATGAAACCGGAAGAAATTCAGTGAATCCTTCTATGATTCCAAGAATTATCGCTTTTATAAAGTCCATTTTATCTCTCCATGTTTAAAAATTTTGTAAATTCTTTTTTGAATACAAGTTTTATTGTTCCAGTTGGTCCGTTTCTATGTTTTGCTATAATAACTTCTCCAACATTTGGTTCTTTAGATTCTTCTTTATTGTAATAATCGTCCCTATATAAGAACATTACAACGTCTGCATCTTGCTCGATGGCTCCAGATTCTCTCAAGTCTGATAGGATAGGTCTGTGATCTGAACGAAGTTCCGGTGCTCTTGAAAGCTGTGAAAGAGCTACGACAGGAACATCCAACTCTTTTGCAAGGGCTTTTAGAGAACGAGATATTGCTGAAATTTCCTGTTGTCTTGATTCAGTTCTGGAGCTTAGTTCCATAAGTTGCAAGTAATCTATAACTATTAAGTCCAAACCCCTTTCAGCCTTTAATCTTCTACATTTTGCCTTCATTTCTACAGGGCTCATACCCGGCGTGTCGTCAATATTTATGTCCAAGTTTTGTAGGACTGTCATGGAGTTTATAACTTTTGTCCATTCTTCTTCATTTAAACTTCCACTTATAATTTTCATAAGATCTATATGAGTTGCTGCGGAAATCATCCTTTGCACAAGTTGATTTTTACTCATTTCAAGAGAGAAAACTGCAACTTTTGCATCTCCTTTTTGAGCAGCATTGGTAGTTATATTTACCATAAGGGCTGTTTTTCCCATTGACGGACGAGCTGCAATTAAAACTAAGTCGGATCTTTGAAGCCCTGAAAGTTTTCTGTCAAGGTCTGTAAAACCTGTTGTAACTCCTGTTAGGGCATTTTTATTTTGGGCTCTTTTTTCCATAAGGGAGAAACTGTCAAGAAGGGCATCTTTTAATGGTACAAGGCCATTGTTCATAGAATCCTGAGTAATTTCAAAAATTGTTTTTTCCGCAATTTCTATTACTGAATTTGCCCTTGCTTCAGGATTGTAGGAGTTGGAAATAATATCGTCACTTGCACCTATAAGTTTTCTTAAGATTGATTTTTCTTTTATGATTTTACAATAAAATTCCGTATTTGCTATTGTTCCAACTGCAGAAGAAAGGCTTGCAAGATAGGGCATACCTCCTATCTCATCAATTACATTTTGCCTTGTAAGCTCTTCACTTACAGTTACAATATCTGCTGGTTCATTTTTTCCATCTAAGTCTAAAATTGCACCGTAAATTTTTTGATGGGCTGGAGAATAGAAATCTTCAGGAATTAAAATTTCAGATGCTGCTGAAATAGCATCTCTTGATAAAAGCATTGCTCCAAGGGAAGATACTTCCGCTTCTTCACTGTGGGGAGGAACTCTCATTTCCATTTTATCACCTTAATACTTCCACTTTTACCTTTAAATTTGCAAGGATATCTCCATAAAGCTTTACTTGAATTGTTTGAGTGCCTTCAGTCTTTATATTCTCACTAAGAAGTATTCTTTTTTTATCTATATCCAAACCAAAGACGCTTTTTATTTGGTCAGAAATGTTTTGTGAAGTGATAGCACCAAATAATTTTCCATTTTCGCCACCTTTTGCCTCTATTGTTATAGATTTTTTTTCTATTTTCTTTTTAAGCTCATTAGCTTCTTTTCTATTTTGTTTTTCTTCCTCTTCTTCTCTTTTTCTGTCTTCTTTCCATTTTTGTAAGTTTTCCTCAGTTGCTTCTATTGCAATTTTTCTGGGAAATAAAAAATTTCTTGCGTAGCCGTCTTTTGCATCTGTAAGGGTGCCGGCTTTACCTAAAGTCTTATCATCTTTTAAAAGTATTATTTTCATTTATCTTCAACCTCTTTCATATATTCATCTAAAGCATTTCTTAAAATTTTTTCGGCTTCTTCTATACTGTCAGTTTCAACTTGGGCACCAGCCATATTTAAATGACCTCCACCGCCAATTTTTTCAAGAACAAGTTGAACACTGAAACTTCCTCTGCTTCTGCCGGAAATATGAATTTTATTTTCCTTATGAGTTAAGACAAAACTTGCCTCTATATTATTAATTTGTAAAAGCTCATCTGCTGCTTGAGCCGCTATTAAAATAGAATTTTCTTGATATCTATCAAGTTTTGAAATTGCAATTTTGCCGTCGATTATTTTTGTTGCATGAACAACTTCGGCCTTTGATTGTAAAGTATCAAGATCATTTTTAAATAGGGCTTGAACTTTTACCATATCTGAGCCCTGACGTCTTAACATACTTGCAGCTTCAAAAGTCCTTACCCCTGTTTGGAAGGTAAAGTTTTTAGTATCTACAATAATACCACTCATAAGAGCATCAGCTTCAAAGTGAGTTAGGTTTGAGTTATCACTCATATAAGTGAGCATTTCAGTTACAAGTTCACAGGTACTGGAAGCATAAGGCTCAATATAAGTTAAAACAGGATTATCAACAAACTCCTTACTTCTCCTATGGTGATCTAAAATTACAATTTGATTTGTTTTTGCTATAAGATCTGGGCATTCCGTCATAGAAGGTCTGTGGTTATCCACCATTATAATTAGGGAATTGGACTTTATTTTTCCAAGAGCTACTTCAGAATTTAAAAAGTCCTTTAAAAGTTCTGGTTCTTCTTCCTTCAGCCTAAGCATTAAATTTTCAATAGAAGGATTTACTTCATTAAATACAATGTAACCTTTTTTACCCCTGTTTAAAACTGCTCTGTGCACTCCTATGGCTGCTCCTATGGCATCCATATCCGGGTTTGCATGACCCATAATAAAGATTTCATCTGTTGCATCAATTAATTGTCTAAGGGCAACTCCTATTACTCTTGCCTTAACCTTATTTCTCTTTTCAACAGCCTTACTTCTACCACCAAAAAATTCATAATTATCATCGACTCTTACAACAGCTTGATCGCCACCTCTTCCAAGAGCAATATCAAGAGCTGTATCAGCTTCTTGATAGGATTCACTGAAACTTTTTCCGAAGGAGGAAACTCCTATGGAAAGAGTTATAGGAATTACATTTCCCTTATCAAGTTCCCTTAAATCATCAAGTAAATCAAATCTTCTTTCCTTAATTTGTTTTAAGGCTTGAAAACTTAAAACTGCTATATAGGTGTCTGAGTCAGCTTTTATTAAAAGGCCTTGATACTCATCAAAATAGCTATTTAAAATAGAATCTATTTCAGCAATCAATATAGGTCTTGATGAATCTGGAGTAGAATCAAGAGCCTCATCATAATTATCAACCTCTATTTTTAAAATAATAGCTTTAGAATTGATATAAACTCTTTGAAGTTTTACATAATCGGAAGAATCAACCATAAAATACATCTGTATACTTTTTATTTGAGATGAACTTGTGGAAAGATCCACATTATTTTTATAGACTGTATAATCCTTTGAATCAAAGATTATATTGTAGCCTGTTTCATTTATATCATCACGAATTATTTGAGGTAAAATATTTTTTATATTTTCTCCCATAAGCTCTGAAGAAAATAAATTTACAAATAGGGTATTGTACCATAAAATACTACCATCTCCATCGCAAATTACCATGGGAAAAGGCATATTAAAAACAGCTTGCTTAGTAACTGAATCGAAATCCTGAGAAATTTGTTCAATATACTTTTTTGAAGCATAATTCTTATCTTTTACCTTTTTATAACTTATAAAAATTAGATAGATGTAAATAAGACCTGCTATTCCACCAACAAAGGGCTTTAATATAGCTATTATAATAAGTGCTATAAAACTAAAAGCAAGGATAAATTTTGCATCTAACAAATTAAAAAATTTATCTTTCATCTTAATTCGGTAATCTCCTTAAATTAAATAAAGAATCTGCAAGGCCCAAGACTGCCGATGCTATTTGCATTCCCGGCAAGAATATAAAAGATACAAGAGCCAAGACTTGAATAAAGCGGGAAGCTCCCATTTTAAACAAGAGAAATTTTAAAGTTGAAAGACCATTTACAAAGGTCATAAAGGTAAAAACAAAAGCTAAATTTATAAAAATTTCTTGAAGACCTGATAATTTTAAAATCAAAAGGACAAGAATTGAAATTGCTGTAAAGATTTTTGGCAACCTTAAAAATTCAAAAGAGGGTGGTTGCATTACAATTATCCCATCTTTTAAAAGTCTTCTACCTGTTAATAAATAGGTCATAAAAGAAATTGCCATGCTAATTATAACTATTATTGAAGGTAAAAGAGCCACAGTTTGTAAATACATGGTCCTAAGATTTCCTTCTAAGTTTGAAGTGTTTAAAGCTCCACCCTTTGAAAGAACAAGTTTTGCACTTTCAATGTAAGCTTTTACACTTTCTTCGGAAGATAGGGCGCTACCATTTATTCCATAAGCATACATAATAGATAAGATGGAGATAAAAGTTATTAAAGATGAAAGGCCTAAGCTCATATCAACGCCATATTTATTTGTTATAAGGTAATGCAAAATTAAAATCATAGGTGCAAATACCACAAAAATTGCAAGCCCCAAAGTAGGATTTATATATCCCATAATAAAAGAGGGAACAAGCAAAGCCAAAATAGCTTTTATTATTGAATCCTTAATTCCATAATATAAAAACAATGAGGGAAAGAATAAATAAATTGGTGGGAAAAATAAGCCCAACATTGTAATTGTTATTGAACCAAGGAGCAATTTTAAAATGTTTAAATTTGTTGTTTTCAAAAAATCAACTCCCACATTATTTTACCATAGGTGGGCAAATATTAAAATATTGGCGAAATTTATAAAAAATTCCATTTTATAAATTAAAAAATTTTTATAGACATAAAAAAACTCAGTCTTTTTTGACTGAGAATATTTTTTATTCATAGGTGAAACCTTCTCCTTCAACTTCCGTTACTGAAGATACATACATAAAGGCTCTTTCATCGGTTTTTCTTATAAATTCTTTTAATTTTATTAAATCACCCTTGTTTACTACTGAAGTTAAAACTTTTCTATGTTTATCGGTATAGCCTCCCTTGGCCTCATAGATAGTTGAGCCTCTTTCAATTTCCTTTAAAATAAATTCATTTATGGATTCTGTTTTTTCAGAAACTATTGTTACATAAAATTTTGTATCAAAACCGGCAATCATCTTATCTATTACAAAGGAATTCATAAAGCAACCAAGAAGAGCATACATTCCAAGACCAGGCCCGTATAATAAAAGAGCTATTAAAGTTACAACTCCATCACTCATTATAAGTCCGTTGCCAAAGGAAAATCTTGTATACTTTTCTATTATCTTTGCAAGTATATCAGTTCCTCCTGTAGAGGCTCCTTGATTTACTACAATACCTATACCTATTGCCTGAATTATTATACCGAAAACAAGATTAATAAATATATCATCTTCAACAATAGGTTTTACTGTTGGAATAGTATTTTCCAAAAGCCATAAAAAAAATCCCAAAGATATGGAAGCATAAACTGTATAAAATCCAAAATCTTTTCCTATTGTAGCAAATCCCAGAACTACTAAAATCATATTTAAGGCAAATAATATGTATGATACTGGAATAAATGGAAAAATGTGTCCGATTTCTATGGATAGGCCGCTTGTTCCGCCAACTGCAAGACTATTTGGAACTAAGAAAAAGTGCAGGCCCACTGCTACTAAAATAACCCCTAAATTTACAAGTAAAAATCTTTTTATATTAAAAGCACTCTTCATTTCTCACCTCAAGAAATATTATAACAAAATTTTTGTAAAATTTTCCAATAAAAAAATCCCTGCATTTGCAGGGATAAGCAATTTCTAAAATGGTCCGTAGTTAATTTTTACAGCCACATAGACTGCACCTATTGCCACAATGAAGAAGAATATTATAAGAGGTGCAACAAATCTTATATACTTATTATATGGAACCTTACCATAGGATAAGAACATAAGAAGTGATCCATAAGTAAACCAAATCATGTTTGTTATACCGTCTCCAAATTGATAGCAAAGAGTTGTAATTTGACGATTAAGTCCTATTAAATCTCCAAGAGGAATTACAAGGGGAATAAGGGCCATAGCCTTTCCTGAACCTGATGGCACAAGACCATTTAAAAGAGAAACAGCTATTATTATACCAATTCCTGCTGTAAGAGCTGAAGTATTTGAAAGGGCATTTGCCATAGAATTAATAATTGTATCAACTATGTGAGTTGTTTCGAGAATCCATTGAACTCCTCTGGCAATTCCTACTATAAGAGCTCCACCCATGGCAGACTTTGCTCCTTCAATTAGGGAATTTACTATTTCATTTCCATTCATCTTGTTAAGAAGACCTGCAACTACACCACAAAGCAAGAAGACTGCAGTCATATCATTTATGTTCCATTTAAGTTTGAACATACCATATAGGGATAATAAGAAAGCTCCTAAAAGAGCAACTAGTGAAAGAGTTTGACCAGCATTTAACTTTTTGCCTTCATAAGTTGAAAAATCATATTTCAAATCTGAAGTATCTATATCAGCTACCAAACTTTTAGAAGGATCTTTTTTAATTTTATTTGCATAAGCAAGTATATAAGCTAAAGAACCTACTAAAAATATAAGCCATACTACAAATCTTAGAGAAAATCCTGAAAATAGGGGAAGTTCAGAAATTTGTTGAGCAATACCTACAGTTAATACATTTGTTGGTCCTGCACAAAATCCAGACATCATTCCTACTATTACAATACTTACTGCAACTAAACTATCAAGACCCAAAGCCAGCATAATGGCTACAACAAGAGGTGTAAAAGGAAGCATTGTTTCAATCCATCCTAAAAAGCCTCCAAGTAAAGCAAATATTAAATAAAAAGCTATAATTAATAGATTGCTACTCTTTGTACCAAGTCTTGAAATAAGTTTGTAAATTGCAAGAGGTATAGCTTCAGTTTTGTCGTAGATTTTAAGAGTACCGCCAATGATAAGTATAATTGCAATTATTGGTGCTGCTCCAATAAAACCGTAAGGAACTGCTCGGAAGATATCAA
Organism: uncultured Peptoniphilus sp.; assembly: GCA_946999425.1. Classification (GTDB taxonomy): domain Bacteria; phylum Bacillota; class Clostridia; order Tissierellales; family Peptoniphilaceae; genus Peptoniphilus_B. The sequence goes on along the minus strand of CAMQDG010000025.1, from coordinate 8,485 downwards.
TTATACTTGCGTGACTTGCCTCCATAGTCTTATAAGAATTTGCTACAACCATAGTCTTGCCGTCTACGACTTGCCTTTCAAAACTTCCGGCAGGAACAAAGTAGCTTAAAAGTCCACATACTACTATAACTGAAAACAAAAGTATGTAGGGATTGATGTTTAATGATTTTTTCTTTTTCATTATATGTCCTCCTTCCATCAATTAATTTTATTATAGGACAATCAAACTTTTTTTTCATCACATTTTAAGAAAAACGTTTTTTTATTTGATTTTTATTTTAAATAATATAAAATAGGGTTAGGTGATAATTATGAAAGATAATTTAAAAGAATTAGTAATTGAATTACAAAAAAAGCACGAAAATCTAACTTGGAGCTTAAGCAAAAAGATATGGGACTTTGCAGAAGTCGGATTAATAGAATATAAAAGTGCCGATGCTTACAGACAAGTTTTAAAAGAAAACGGATTTACTCTTAGCCCAGTAAAAGGAATTGAAACAGCTTTCGTTGCAAGTTATGGAAACTCAGATCCTGTTATAGGATTCACAGGAGAATATGACGCTCTTCCTGGTTTAAGCCAGGTTGCAGGCCTTGCGGAAAAAAAGCCTGAAGAAGGAAAAACTGACGGACAAGGTTGTGGTCACAATAATTTAGGAACAGGAGCCTTGGGTGCAGCTCTTATTGTAAAAGATTACATTGATAAAATTGGACACGGAACTGTTAAATTTTTTGGAACTCCATCAGAAGAAAGAGATGGAGCAAAAACATTCATGGCAAGAGATGGTTATTTTGATGATTTGGACATGGCACTAACATGGCATCCAAAGGATAGAAATGCCGTTTGGACTGAAGGAACTCTCGCAAACGTAATCATGGACTATAAATTTAAAGGAACATCATCCCACGCATCAGATGCACCGGAGAATGGTAGAAGTGCCCTTGATTCATGTGAACTTATGGACGTAGGCGTAAACTATCTAAGAGAACACGTAGTAGAGCAAGCAAGAATTCACTATGCCTACCAAGATGTAGGAGGAAGTGCTCCAAATGTTGTTCAATCCCATGCAGGACTTAGATATTTTTATCGTGCCCCTAAAATTAAAGAAGCCCTTGATATAGCAAGAAGAGGAGACAATATTGCAAAAGCAGCAGCCATGATGTGCGAAACAGAAGTAGAAGCAAAAATGATTGTTGCAATTTCTGATTACCATGCAAATAAAACTTTAGCTAAAGTTATGGACGAAGCCTTTAAAGAACTTGGTGCACCAGAATTTGACCAAGAAGATTTCAAACTTGCAAGAGAATTTTATGAAACTCAAACAGAAGCTGTAAAAGAAGCCACAAAAGAAAGACTTTTAGATGAATTTGACGAAAAAGATGTGGAAGACATGTTGGAAAAGGGAATACAAACAAAAGTTGAACCCCTTGATTTAAAACGTAGAGCCATGACAATCACTTCCGATGTAGGAGATTTAAGTTATGCAGCTCCAACCATCCAACTTAACATGGCAACAGCAGCCTTAGGAACAAGCTTACACACTTGGCAAATGACTGCACAAGGGCTTACATCATATGCAAAAAAAGCAAGTGCAAAAGCAATGCAAGTTTTAGCATTAACTGCCATAAAAGCAATGAATAATCCTGAAATTTTGAAAAAAGCAAAAGAAGAACTTGTTGCATTTAGAGGAGAAAAATATCAAACACCTTTAAAAGACGACATAATAATTCGTGATCCTAAAGTTACTAAATAATTATTAATAAAAATAGCTCTATGACAAATATTGGGAGAGACTCGTTAACTCGAGTCTCTTTCTTTATATAAAAAGAAACCAAGCCAAGTGCTTAGTTTCTTTTTGTAATGTTTTAAATTTATAAGGTGGAGATTTTTTTAAGACTTTTAAATAAAGTCTTAATTATTGTATTTATCCTTTGTAAAATTATTATTTTGCAATTTCTCTTGTAATGATAACTTCCTTTGTATTTTCATTCCAGTGGATGTCTTTGTCATCCTTTAAGCCCAAGGCTCTTGCAATATTTCCTATTGGTAGCATTGTTCTACTATTTTTAAGAAATGATTTAACATCGTAAATGTATTCTTTTCCATTAACAATGATTTTATTTGTATCTACTGGAATTTTTATTATATTTTCCTTATCAATTAAAATTGCAGTTCTATTTTTCTTATCCCATTGAACATTGAATCCTAATGCTTCTGCTACAAACCTAATGGGTAGCATGGTTCTACCATTTTTTATAAAGGGGGAAACATCCATAATTATTATTTTTTCCACACCATCAGTTGTTGTAACTATTTCTTTAGATCCAATTATTAATTTTGATTCTAATTTTTTTGTATTTTCTATCTTTTTATCTGTTGTTGCATTTACTGAAGTAGATGGAGCGTTGTTATATGTCCAGTATGGTCTATACCAGTGATTATAGTCATTAGAATTGTCGTCATCTCTGCCAGAATTGTTACCATTTACATCAATTGTAATATCTTGTTTTTTATTTGGCTCATTTTTATCAACAATAGTAATGGTTATTGGTCCATTAACGTTCTTTCCTGGATTAACAACAATTTCACCTGTATTTGGATTAATTACAGCTGGTACATTATTTCCATCCTTATCTTTGGCAAGGACATTTTTATTATCAGGATCCTTAACAATTACGCCGGTTCCTTGTTCTCCATTATTTGGATTAACAGGCTTCTTTTGGCTATCATCAACAATTGGATTGTTTGGATTTGGTGTAGGTACAGGTGGTACAGGCGGTGTAGGTGGTGTTGGTACAGCTCCACTATTATTTTTAGCTTCTGCATCCTTAACAGCTTGATCTATTTCATCCTTTGTACTTGCATTATCAACCGCTTCGTCAGCTTGCTTTCTATCAGCATCCTTTAGATTTTGCATTCCGGCTATTTTCTTTTTAGCATTTGCTTTTTGTGCATCAAGAACAGCCTTGTTTACATCGCCAATATTTTGTGCATCATCAACTTTTTTAATAAATGGTGCTTTTTCTTCTTGGCTTAGCTTGTCTAATTCATTGATTGTTCTTTTTGCGTCTGCCTTTGCTTGGTTAAGATTGTTTTGATCTTGTTCATATCTATCTTTCTTAGCTCTTAAGGATTGAAGTTTGTCTTTTAAATCTTGTTGCCATTCTTGCTTTACTTGCTTTATTAGGCTTTCTGCATCACTTAAATCAGTATCTGTAAGCTCTGCTACATTTTTCTTTCCTACTTCGTCAAGCTTTTTATCAGCAAGAATGTATTTATTTACTTCTTCTAATCGCTTTTGAAGACTGGTTTTGTCACTACCCTCAGTTAAGGCATCGACCGCTGTCTTTGCTTCATTGTAGTCTGCTTCTGTCTTTTTATTTTCTGCTTTTACTACTAATTCAGCTGCTGCTGCTATTTTTGCTTGTGCTTGTTTTTGCTTCTCTTGTGCTTCTTGGACTATAGAATCTATGCCTTGTTTGTTTTGAGCTTGGTCTATTCTTCCTGTATAGCCACTCTTTTCTTCTTGGCTTAGCTTATCTAAGCTTTCAACCTTTTGCTTTGCTTCTGTCTTCGCTTGTGCTAATTCATCTTCTGCCACTTGCTTTGTTTTATTTGTCTTTAATGTTGTAAGACGATCATTTAAAGCTTGTTGCCATTGGTCTTTGACAGTTTTTATTAATCCTTCTGCCTCATCGATTTCCCTTTGTGTTACATCTGCAATAGCTTTTCCTTCAAGAACCTTTAGGACACCATCAGCTTTAATATATTTGTCTACTTCTCCCAAACGTCCCGATAGGTCTGTTTTGTTTTGGTCATTTGCCAGTGCATCAACCTTCGTCTTCGCTTGATCATAAGCTTCTTTAGACTTATCTGCTTCTGCTTTAGCGACGGAATTTTTAGCTTCTGTTAACTGGTCATTTGCTTTTTTATCTGTTCTAATGATATTCAAATCATCAATTAAATTTTGTCGCCAATCTTCCTTTACCTTATTTATTAATTCTTGAACCGCATTTATGTCGCCTTCCGTTACCTCTGCAATTGGTTTTTCTTTAAGTGCTTCTACTGCATTATTGGCATCAATATATTTCTTTACTTCCTCCAAACGCTTTTGAAGATCGGTTTTGCCATCACTATTGGTTAAGGCTTCTACGGCTGTCTTGGCAGCCTTGTAGTCGGCTTCTGTCTTGCTATTTTCTGCTGTTTCTACTAGCGTAGTTGCTACATTTGCAGGATCAAATACCTTTTCCTTGTAAATGGCTGTGAAGGTTTTTGTTGATACCTTTCCGCTTGTCGGTACTTGTTCATTCCATTTATAGAATTCCTTTGACGCGTCTTTGTATTTTGCCTTTGATGGAATTTGTGTCTTTAAATCTGTATCATACCAGTTCGTTTTTTCTAATACGTCCATGTATCTGTATCTGTTTCTTCCATCAATTGTGTTGCCTTCGCCGGCATCAAATGTTATTCTTACACGTCCTTTCACAACTTCTCCCGGATTTGCCTGGTTTGGTAATACAACTTTTTTCCCGTCTTTGTATGTTGCTGTGAAGGTTTTTGTTGATACTCTTCCGCTTGTCGGTACTTGTTCCTTCCATTTGTAGAATTCCTTTGTTGCGTCTTTGTATTTTGCCTTTGATGGAATTTGTGTCTTTAGATCTGCATCATACCAGTTTGTTTTTTCTAATACGTCAATGTGTTTATATCTGTGTGTTCCATCAATTGTGTTGCCTTCGCCGGCATCAAATGTTATTCTTACACGTCCCTTCACAACTTTTTCCGGATTTTCCTGGTTTGGTAATACAACTTTTTTCCCGTCTTTATATGTTGCTGTGAAGCTTCTTCGTGATACCCTTCCGCTTGTCGGTACTTCATAACGCCACTCTTTAAATTCTTTTGACGCGTCTTTATATATTGCCTTTGATGGAATTTGTTTCCTTAGAGCTGCATCATCCCATCTTGTGTTGTCTAACACATCTATAATTTTATATCTGTTTCCATCAATTGTGTTACCGTCGCCAGCATCAAATATTATTCTTGTGTACCCTGTAGGCGTTGGTAAAATAGGGTCGTTACTTAGCTTTACTACATCTTTATCTTTGTAGACTGCTGTAAATGTTTCTGTCGCTACATTACCTCTAGCGGGTACTTGCTTATCCCATTTGTCAAATTCCTTGTTCTTGTCAGTAGGCCTTAAATCACCCTCAATACTTTTAATTTGTTTTTTTAAACCGGGGTCATCGTAGCTTGTTCCCCTTAGGACATCTATTGCATATACTTCCCCGTGTCCAATAAAATTCCCATTCCCGGATTTAAAGGTCAATCTTTCGTAGCCATCCTCCGGCATTTCATTATAAACATTTTTTATAGCTGTGCCTTCTGTAACTGTAATTTGTGCCTCTACAACTTCCTTTGGATTGTCGCACAATTGATATTGAAATGTTATGGGGTTAGTTGACCTGTCCCAAGTAAAGCTGTCGTCTTGCACGCTTGCACCGGTAACTGCGCCCTGAATCCTATTTTTGTCGAAGCCTTGGGGAAGTACAACAAAGGAAACTTTTGAACCGCCACTTTGCACTTTTACAGAATATTTTATTGGTGTAAACTTTTTAAATGAGTAGGTGTTATCAGGTATTTTTAGAGATATAAGTGGATTTTCATAACCACCTAATTTATCAAGCAATGTATTTGCACTTAGATCTATTTTTTCTATTTTGTTAGCTCCAAAGCTCAACATGGCAAGGGCTTTGTTCTTGCTTAGATCTATAGTCCTTAGATTGTTGCTAATAAACCACAGTCCGATAAGCTTTGGGCACTGTATTACGTCTAATTCTGTGAGTTGGTTATCACTACAATTTAATTTCTCAAGTTCCGGCTTTGAACCTAGCTTTAATTCTGTCAGTTGGTTATTATAGCATTTCACATCCTTCAGCTTTGGGCTTTGACTTAGGTCTAATGCTTTTATGCGACATTTATAACAAGTCAATTCCTCAAGGTCAGGCTTTGAACCTAGGTTCAGTGTCTCTAACCAAGAGCTTCCTTCACAATTCAATTTCTTTAGGGCTTTGTTTTGACTTAGGTCTAATGCTTTTATGCCAATTTCTTTACAAGTTAATTCCTCAAGGGCAGGGTTTTGGCTTAGATCTAATGTATTCATAAGTCTATTTTCAGAGCAATCCAAATACTTAAGATTTTTAAAATATTCGATTCCTTTTAAAGAATCATATCCCCTAACCACTGAGATATTTTCAACCTTATCACACTCCTCTTGGCTTAAAACCTTATTATGGTCTGTGTCAATATTTTTACTTACATAATCCCTAAAATAAGAGTCAGGAAAGTTGATCATATTTATTTCCACGTCACCCTCTGCTGCATATGCAGCTATTGGGTTTAGGGGTAGGCAAGTTATAAGCATTGCAAGGGCAAGGAAAAGCCCTGTTATTCTTTTCTTACTTTCTTTCATTTTTTACCTCCATTTTATTTTTTACTTTTTATATTTTTATCATTTACCTTATACATATTATATAGATTAAGGGTTATATTTTTCCTATAATTAAGTCCCTTAACTTATACAAATTTCCACTAAATTATAGCAATAGGTCATAATCTTGTCAAGGTTTTAGTATATACATCAATACTCATATATAATTTCCTTTTTTTCTCAATTGTAAGGTGTAAGATAATATTGTATTTTATAGGCTTTAAATATTAGAATTTTTCCTTATTATTTTGCTTTTTTATTTTTTGTCTTTTATTTATTTTGTCTTTTTTACTATAAATTTTTATTTATATTTTTTATCCTTCTTCATTTATTTGAATTAAAAAGGCTCTATAATATCTCTTGAAAATTTTCTCCCAAAAAGATTTTATAGAGCCGATTTTTAAAATTCACAATAACTCATGGTCTTTATTATTTTGCAATTTCTCTTGTAATGATAACTTCCTTTGTATTTTCATTCCAGTGGATGTCTTTGTCATCCTTTAAGCCCAAGGCTCTTGCAATATTTCCTATTGATAGCATTGTTCTGTCATTTTTAATGACTGGTTTAACATCACTAATGTATTCTTTTCCATTAACAATAATTTTATTTGTATCTACTGGAATTTTTACTACATTTTCCTTATCAATTAAAATTGCAGTTCTATTTTCCTTATCCCACTGTACACTAAATCCAAGGCCTTCTGCTACAAACCTAATGGGGAGCATGGTTCTGCCTTTTTCTATAAATGGGGCAACATCCATCGGTATTCTTTTTTCCACACCATCTATTGATTCTATCATTTCCTTAGAGCCAATGACTAATTCTACTTTTAGTTTTATAGTTTTAATTACATTTGCTTTTCCTAAATTTATCCTTAATGGAATAAATTTAGTGCCAACTTGTTTGAAGTAGGCTTTTACTGTTATGTCTTTGTCGATTGCTGTAGATTTATCTAAGGTTGGGTCCCACTTGTCAAATTCATAGCCTGCCTTTGATGTTGTCACCGGTGCCTTGTCTTTTAAGTCTGCTAAGGTTTTACCTCCTGTCTTTAATACATAGAAGGTGTTTTCTGCTGTTACTGTTCCCTTGCTTGGATCTTCTGATTCAAATTTTACGGTCCAATATTTGTCTGGATTTGGGTTTGGTGTTTTATTTGGGTCTACTGGTCCCACTACTTCAAGTATTGCTACGCTTAGTTTCGCATCAACAATTTCCTCTGGATTTCCACACAATTTATATTTAAAGCTTATAGGGTTTGTTAATTTATCCCAATTAAATCCATCTGACTCAAGACTAGCACCAGTAGAATCACCCTGTATATTAGCTTTGTTAAAGCCAGCAGGAAGTGCCCCAAAGGGAATTTTTGAACTTCCTTCTGCCACTCTTACAGTATATGTTACAGGAGATAAGCGTTTATCAAAATGTCTGTCAGATAATTTTACAGATGTCATCGGATTGTTATAACCAAGCAACGTCCATAAACTAGGGTTGTTACTTACATCCAAGCTTGTTAGTTGGTTGTTATCACATTCCAATTCAGTAAGAGCAGTATCTCCACTTACGTCTAAGCTTGTTAGTTGGTTGTTAGCACAGCCCAATCTTGTAAGAGCTGTGTTTTTACTTACATCCAAGCTTGTTAGTTGGTTGTTCTCGCAGTACAAATCCGTAAGAGCTGGGTTATCACTTACGTCCAAGCTTGTTAGTTGGTTGTTATAACATTCCAAATCCTTAAGAGCAGTATCTCCACTTACGTCCAAGCTTGTTAGTTGGTTGTCATTACATTTCAAATCCTCAAGAGCAGTATCTCCACTTACGTCCAAGCTTGTTAGTTGGTTGTCATAACATTCCAAATCCTTAAGAGCAGTATCTCCGCTTAGGTCCAAGCTTGTTAGTTGGTTGTAATTACATTTCAAAAGCTCAAGAGCAGTATCTCCACTTAAGTCCAAACTTGTTAGTTGGTTGTTATCACATTCCAATTCAGTAAGAGCAGTATCTCCACTTA
>CAMQDG010000024.1 GCA_946999425.1 uncultured Peptoniphilus sp. | reverse complement strand
TTGAAAACCGTTTGGGTGCAAGCCCACGTGGGTTCGAATCCCACCCTCTCCGCCATGCTTACAGTAATTTTAAGGTTATTGTAAGCTTTTTTTAATTAATTTTTATTAATAAGATTATTTTAAATTCCCAAAATTTATTTTGGGGATTTTTTTGTTTGGAATTTTATATTTTATTTTATTTGAATTATAATAAATTTATGGAGGTTTATATTTATGGAAAATAAATTATTAAATGGAATGTTAGATTTTATGGACAAAAGCCCAGTAAATTTTTTTGCAGTGAAGACAATGGAAGACATTTTAATAAAAAATAATTTTGAAGAACTTGATTTGTCAAAAGATTTTAATCTCACAGAAAATTCAAGATTTTATATAAAAAATAATGATAGTGCAATAATAGCCTTTAGTATAGGGAAAATAAAAAAGGGTATTTTTAAAATTATAGGCTCACATACAGATTCTCCAGGTTTTAAAATAAAATCAAATCCTTTAATAAAAGGGGAGAATATGCTAAGTCTTAATACTGAAGTTTATGGAGGGCCGATTTTAAATACTTGGCTTGATAGACCTTTAAGTATGGCAGGAAGAATAGTATTAAAATCTGATGATCCTTTAAATCCTAAAATGCGCCTTATAAATTTTGATAAAGATCTTTGTATAATTCCTAATCTTGCGATTCATATGAACAGGAATATAAACAAAGGCTTTGAATTAAATCCTCAAATTCATACTTTGCCCCTTATTGGTCTTGAGAATAATAAAAAATTTGATAACAAAGATTTCATAATAGAATTGATTTCAAAAAAATTAGATATAAAAACAGAAGATATTTTAGATTATGAATTGTATTTATATGATAGGCAAAAGGCTTCAGTTTTAGGTCTTAATGATGAGTTTATTTCTTCAGGTAGACTTGATAATCTTGCCAGTGCCTATTTGAGTCTTAAAAGTTTAGTAGAAAATAAAAATCATACGGAAATTAATGTAATAATAGCAACAGATAACGAAGAAGTGGGTTCAGGAACAAAAATGGGAGCTGATAGCTCTTTTATAGAAACAAGTCTTGAAAGAATATTGAGCGGTTTAAAAATGAATAGAGAAGATTATTTAAAAAATCTTGAAAATTCCTTTATGATTTCATCGGACATGGCCCACGGAATCCATCCAAATTTTAAAGAAAAAACAGATCCTACAAATGTACCTGTCTTAGGAGGAGGACCAGTTATAAAATATGCGGCAAATAAATCTTATGCAAGCGACAGTATAAGTGGTGCAATTTTTAAAGATTTGTGTACAAGAGCAAAAGTTCCGGTTCAAACTTTTTATAACAGAAGCGATTTAAGAGGAGGTACTACCATAGGACCTATAACTTCAAGAAGAATAAATGTAAGAACAGTTGATGTAGGTTGTCCAATGCTTGCAATGCATTCTGTAAGAGAATTAATGGCAATAAGGGATTTGGAATATATGTGTAAGGTTTTTAAAGAATTTTTCTCCGTATAAATTATATGCGTCTACAAAAAACATAAGGATAATTTTTAAAATATTTAGACTTATCTTAGAACTTGTTTAAGATTAATTTATTTAAAATGCTTATAATATAAGTGAGGAGAAAGATATGGAAAATAAAACTTCAATTTTTTCGAAAATATTTAAAAATAAACAAAAGAATAAAACCATAATTTGTATAGACAGAGAACATGGAAGTGGAGGATATGAAATAGGAAAAAAACTTGCAGAAGATTTAGGCTTGGAATTTTATGATGAAAACATAATTGAGCTTAAAACTATGGAAGGACAAGTTGATCCTCATAATGTATCTAAAGACGATTCATTTTTACAGGGGACAATTTATGACCTTTACAGAGAAAACTATTCCTATTCTCAGGAGGGATTTACAACAACAGATGCCAGATTCTTAGCTGAATCAAAAACTATAAGAGATATAGGAAAAAAGGGTGGCTGTGTAATCATGGGAAAATGTGCAGGATATGTTTTAAGAGATACAAAAGCACTTTCAGTTTTTATAGGAGCAAATTATGAAGATAGGTTAAAAAGACTTGTGGAAGTTTATAAAAATAAAGAGGATAAGGCTCCTATAAAAATGAAAAAAATTGACACAAGAAGACAAAATCACTTTAACAGATTTGCAAAAGGAGATTGGGGAAATATAAATTCTTATGATTTATGTTTAAGTTCATCTAAATTTACCTTAGACCAGATTGTTGAGATCCTAAAAAAAACCTTGGAAATAAAAAAATAAAAGAGTTTCTATAGTTTTATGGATAGACATAAAACTATAGAAATTTTTTTATTTTAAATTAGAAAAAATGAAATACAAATATAGTAAGCTTTTAATAAATTCTAATTTGCAAGGTGAAAGATTAAAAAATTTTTGATATAATTATTAATCGAGGTGAATATATGACTTTAAGTTATTTTATAGGAGGCGCTATTGCAATTTTTTTTGCAATAATGATTTTTAAATCTATAAAAGCTGTAATCAAAATAATTTTAAATACTTTAGCCGGAGGGCTTGTCATATATATTTTAAATATTTTTTTATCACAAACTCAATTTGAAATTATTTTAAATCCCATCCATGCTTTTATTGTAGGAGCTCTTGGACTGCCTGGTATAATAATTTTATATGTACTAAAGCTATTGAGGTGAACATGAAGACTTTTGCAAAAATCTTAGGATTTTTATTAATGTGTATGATGATTTTTGTCCTTGTATTTTTATATGCAACAAAACCATCATCAAATAGAATAGGTCAAGATAAACTTGGTAGAAGAACCAATGAAAATAAAGACCAAATAAGAAAGACTAATGTCTTTAGCGAAAAAGAAAAAATAAATATTTTAGTTTTAGGTGCAACATCCACATCAACCCTTGCTCATCCTGATAGCAAAGAGAGAGGGCAATCTGATACAATTATGCTTGTTACTCTGGATAATGAGCATAAAAAAGCTCAAATCTTATCAATTCCAAGAGATTCATGGGTGCAAATTCCAAAAGTAGGCGAAAGGAAAATAAACGATGCCTATTCCATAGGAGATGTCCCTCTTGCAGTAAAAACAGTTGAAAACTTTATGGATACCTATATAGACCATTATGTTGTAGTTAATTATGATATGATAGCAGGGCTTGTAGACGCCATGGGAGGCGTGGATATTAATTGGGAACATAAAGAGTACCACTATAAAGATGATTGGATCTATCCACCTTTAAAAATAGACCTATATCCTGGAATAAATCACTTGGACGGTCAGGGGGCAGTTGCCTATTTAAGAGCAAGAAAAGCTTATAAAGATTCAGACCTTGGAAGAATAAGTGCTCAACAAAATTTTTTAATGAAGGTATTTTCAGACTTAAAAAAACCTTCCACCATTTTAATGGTGCCAAAACTTTTGGACTTAGCTGATCAAAATGTGGAAAGTGATATGACCTATGGAGAAATAGCTTATCTTGCCTATTGGGGACTAAACCTTGAAAGAAAAGATATAAACACAGATAAGGTTATGGGAGATTTTGCAGATAGAGTTCAAAGTGGAGTAGAAGTAAGCGTAATAATACCCTACAAAAGTCAGGCAAGAAAAAAATTACAAGATTTTCCTGAAAATATTTTACAAAAAGACCCTACGGTTACAATGCAAGTTTATACAGTTGGAAAATAAGGCTCAAAAAATTTTGAGCCTTTTTTATATAAAAACATTTGACAAAATAAGTTTTTAAGTGTAACATTATTGAGAATAAAAAGGAGGAAGACATGGTAAGAAATTTAATTGAACCTCGAGATTTTACAACTGAAGAATTAGATAAGTTATTTGATCTGGCTGATGCTATTATCCAAGACCCCAAAAAATATAGGGATGTTTGTAAAGGATATGTGTTAGCCAGTCTTTTTTTTGAGCCTTCAACAAGAACAAGATTATCCTTTGAAACGGCCATGACAAGACTTGGGGGAGGAGTAGTAGGATTTGCAGATGCAAAAGTATCATCCACATCAAAGGGGGAATCTTTAGCAGACACTTTAAGAACGGTAGAAAACTATGCAGATATAGTTGCAATGAGACATCCTAAAGATGGAGCAGCTCTTCTTGCAACAAAATATTTAACAAGAATGCCCCTTATAAATGCAGGGGATGGAGCACACAACCACCCAACTCAAACTCTTACAGACCTGCTCACAATAAGACACTATAAAAAACGCTTCAACAATTTAACAATAGGAGTTTGCGGAGATTTAAAATTTGGAAGAACCATACACTCTCTTGTAAGAGCAATGAACAGATATGAAAATGTAAAATTTGTGTTCATTTCTCCAGAAGAATTAAAAATGCCCAAAGTATTTTTAGATGAACTTCCTAAAGAATCCTATATAGAAACTATGGATTTAGAAGGAGTTATGCCAAACCTTGATATACTTTATATGAGTAGAGTTCAAAGAGAAAGATTTGTATCAGAAGAAGAATATGTAAGACTTAAAGATTTCTTCATCTTAGACAAAGAAAAATTAAAACAAGCAAAAGCAGATATGATAGTAATGCATCCCCTTCCAAGAGTAAATGAAATTGCAACAGATGTAGATGACGATGAAAGAGCAGTTTATTTTAAACAAGCAGGATTCGGTATGTATGTAAGAATGGCTCTTATAATGACCCTACTTGGCTTAGAGGAGGCTTAAAATGATTAACGTATCTAAAATAAAAAAAGGAATAGTTCTTGATCACATAGTTCATGGAGATGGATATAAATTATATAAAGCATTGAAACTTGATACCTTAGAAGAACCTGTAGTTTTAATGCAAAACATTCCATCATCATCCCTTGGAAGAAAAGATTTAATTAAAATTGAAACTGATTTTGACTTGGATTTTGCAGTTTTAGGTCTTATAGCCCCTCATACAACTGTAAACTTCATTGAAGACGGAAATAGAATTAAAAAAATAAGAATGGAACTTCCAGAAGAAGTTGAAGGAATTTTAAAATGTAAGAACCCAAGATGTATAACTAATGAACAAAAAGTTGAACACCATAAATTTTATTTAACAAACCCTGAAACTAAGGAATACAGATGCGAATACTGTGACTCTTTAAATACTTTTGAAGAGCTGTAGGTGTCAAATGAAGGTTTTAGAGAAAATAGACATAGACAAAAGATATTTTTTAATAAAAACTGATTTTAAAGAAAAAATTATGCCTGGACAATTTTTTATGTTAAGGAGTTGGGAAAATTACCCAACTCTTTCCAGGCCAATTTCAATATTTGACTTTTCTCAAGGTGTAGATTTTTTAATAGAAGAGCTGGGAGAAGGTACAAGCATGCTCAGAACCGTTAAAAAAGGCGATTCCATAAAATTATATGGACCCTACGGCAATAGTTTTAATATAGACGTAGACGAAGTAGCCTTAGTAGGAGGCGGAGTAGGTATAGCTCCCATGTATTACCTTGCAAAAAAAATAAAAGAAAAAAATCCTAAGGCAAAAGTAAGCCTATATATAGGTTTAAATGGAGAAACTCAAATAGACAAATTATTTTTAAACCTAAAAAACTTGGGAGTAGACGTAAAAGTAAAATTCGGAGGTTATATAACAGATATAATTGAATTTGAAAAGCATAAACTTGTCTACGCCTGTGGACCAGACCCTATGATGGAAAAAGTAGCTTTAATTTGCAAAGATAAAAATATAAAATCTTATGTTTCCTTGGATAAAAGGATGGCATGCGGCGTGGGAGCCTGTTTAGGATGCACAGTAAAGACAAAAAATGGGAATAAACGTTGCTGCAAAGATGGGCCAATATTTTTAGGAAGTGATGTCTATGAATAGACTTGAAACTGAATATTTAGGAATAAAATTTAAGAATCCTATAATAGGAGCATCAGGGACCTATGGATATGGAACAGACTATAAAGATTACTATCCTATAGATTTAATAGGAGGGATTTCCTCAAAAGGTCTTACCTATATTCCAAAAGAGGGGAATAGGGGTATAAGGCTTTGGGAAACACCTTCAGGTTTAATGAATTCCATAGGGCTGGAAAATCCGGGAATTGAAAATTTTATAAAAGAAGGTATGGCTTCAATAATTTCTCTTGGACCTAAAGTTTTAATAAATTTAGGAGGAAATTCTATAGATGACTATGTTAGGGGAGCAGAACTATTAAATGAATCAAGAATAGACTTAATAGAACTGAACATATCCTGTCCCAACGTAAAAGAGGGAGGCATGGTCTTCGGAGTTGACCCACAAAGTGCCGCAGAAGTTACAAGAAAAGTAAAAAAAGTTTCAAAACATAAGATAGTTGTAAAACTTTCTCCCAATGCAAGAGATATTTCAGAAATTGCAAAAGCAGTTGAAGAAGCAGGGGCAGACGGAATAAGTCTTGTAAATACCTTCCTTGCCATGGCAATAGACATTAAAAATAAAAGACCTGTTTTTGAAAATACCTATGCTGGACTTTCAGGACCTGCAATAAAACCAATAGCCCTGAGAATGGTCCACCAAGCAGCTCATGCAGTAAAAATTCCCGTAATAGGCATGGGAGGAATAACAAATTATAAAGATGTAATAGAATTTATAATGGCAGGAGCAAAATTAGTTCAAATAGGAACTTACAATTTTATGAATCCCTACGGTGTAAAGGAAATCATAGAAGATTTAGACGACTATTGTAAAAGAGAAAATATAAATTTAAGTGATTTGTATAAAATTTTATAAAAATAAAAAAATCGAAGTAATTTTTTTTACTTCGATTTTTATTTTATTCTTCAAATTGAAAATCACTTAGTTCATCATTAATTTCTTCAAGAGAAAAATTCTTATTAATAAAAGATTTGGAAGAATTATCTAAATCATGACTTTTTAAAAAATTATAATAATCTAAAAGGCCATTAGAAGTTTCAATTATATGTTCATTAGAAGCTTCAATTAAAAAAGGATAATTTTTTCCATCATAATCAATATCAAGGACCCTTAAATCAAAAATAAAAGGTGTCGGATCTCCATATAAAAATACAAAATTATCATTTTTATCTAAAAAATCAGAAACAATAGAATCATCTAAAGTTTTAAAATTAATACCCATGGTCTTTTTCATATTATCCATATCAACAATTTCAAAATTATCAGGACCTTCAATATAAAAACTTTTTTCCCTATCTCCAATCCACATTAAAGTTCTTGAAATAATATTTGCAAAATCTCTAAAACTTATGTGACAGGGACAAAAAAATATATTTTTAAAAATTGGATTTGAATCTCTAAGGGTCATTTCAAATTTATAGGCTTTCATAACTACCTCCTTAAAAAATTATAGCATAAATAAGGTAAATTTAAGGTTTTTTTATAAAATTGTAAATGAAGGGGCAATTTCTTTGTGATAAAATGTAATTGGTGATTTTATGAAAAAATATAAGATTTCTATAAAAGACATAATTGAAGATGCAGAAAAGAAAAATAAAGAAAAAAATCAATCAGTAAAAGATTTATTTAATAGAGTTTCCAATAAATTAGAAAATGGAGATTACAGTGACCTTTCAAATACAATACAAGAATCTGTAGATAGGGCAATAGAAGGAGCCAGAAACGGAATTTCAAATATATTTAAAAACTATGGAACAATTAAGAAAATTCCACCAGCAAAACGCAACAACCTTGTAATGCAAAAGCCTTCCCAAAATGCCTTTGGAGTCCTATTAAGAGTTCTAGGACTTTCATCTCTTTCAGTTTCTATAATTACCGCTACGGGGGGATTTTTAGAAGGCAGTTTTGATGTTTCTCTTATTGCAATAATTATAGGAGGTCTAAGCTTTCTTGTAGATAGGTTAGGCTCAGGCCTTTTAAAGCAAATGACAAGATATCAAAAATATATAAGAACCTTTGGAGATTCAACTGTATCAACAGTGGAAGATTTAGCTCTTGGAGCAGGAGTAGAGCCTGAAATAGCTCTTAAAGATTTAAAAGCTTTTATAAAAAAAGACTACTTTAAAGAGGCAAGACTTGTGGAAGGTGAGTCAATTCTAATTTTAGACAATGAAACCTTTAAAATTTATAAAAATGACTATAAAAATAAATTTCCTAAAAAAGAAGAATCAAAAGAGCTTATAGATGATTATGACAGGGTTAAAGAAACAATAAATCTGGGTAAAAGTTATGTAACGGAAATAACTGAGATAGTGGATAAAATAAGGGAACCCCTAAATGGAAAAGTTATAAATTTACTTTCAATAGTTAAAAGCATATTTAACAACTTAAAGAAAAATCCTGGTAAGGCTGATGAATTAAATAAATTTATGGACTATTATTTGCCCACAACAGTATCTCTTTTAAAAAGATATGAGGATCTTTCCCTTATTTATGAACCAGGAGAAAATGTTCAAAATGCCATGGTAGAAATTGAAAAAAGCATAGACACAATAAATGGAGCCTTTAAAAAATTGTTAAATGAACTCTATGGAGATGTAGCCATGGAAGTAAACACAGACATATCAGTTTTAAAAATGATGCTTAAACAAGAAGGCTTATTGGAAGATGACTTTAAATAGGAGGAAATATGGAAAGAGAAATTAAACTTACTCTTGACGGACAAACTGAAGAAGTAAAAGAAAACAAGGAATTGGAAAAAGTTGATTTATCTAAATTAAAATTATCAACAGAAGAACAAAAACAAGTAGATGAATTTTCAAAAAAAATCAATTTACATGACACAGGCATGATACTTCAATATGGAGCCGGAGCACAAAATAAAATTGCAGGCTTTTCTGAAAAAACTTTAAATTCAGTAAAAACAAAGGATTTAGGTCAAGTAGGAGATCTTCTTTCCAATGTAGTGTCCGAGCTTAAAAACTTTGATGTTGACGAAAATGAAAAAGGCATAAAAGCATTATTTAAAAAAAGCGTAAATAAAGTTCAAAATTTAAAAACAAAATATGACAAGGCAGAAACAAATGTAGATAAAATTGCCAAGGCTCTGGAAGACCACCAAGTTACTCTTATGAAGGATATAGCAACTCTTGATCAAATGTATGATTTAAATCAAAGCTATTACAAAGAATTGACCATGTATATTGAAGCTGGTAATGAAAAATTAAGAAGTGCAAGAAATTTTGAACTGCCAAAGCTTAAAGAAAATGCAGCAAATTCCAACTTGCCAACAGATGCTCAAGAAGTAAATGACTATATGAGTGCTATAAACAGGTTTGAGAAAAAGCTTCACGATCTTGATTTAACAAGGACTGTATCCCTTCAAATGGCGCCTCAAATAAGAATGATTCAAGCGAGCAATACTGTTATGGTTGAAAAAATTCAATCCACAATTGTAAACACAATTCCTCTTTGGAAATCTCAAATGGTTCTTGCCCTTTCAGCAGTTCACACAGGTCAAGCAACAAAGGCTCAAAAAGAAGTTACAAATCTTACCAATGAGCTTTTAAGAAAAAATGCAGATAATTTAAAAATGGCGACAGTTGAAACTGCAAAAGAATCTGAAAGAAGCATTGTTGACATAGAAACCTTAAAGCATACAAATGAACAACTTATTTCAGCCTTAAATGAAGTTAGAAATATTCAAATAGAAGGACACAAAAAACGTCAAACAGCTCAGGAAGAAATGGTAAAACTTGAAAGCGATTTAAAAAATTCACTTTTAGAAATAGCAAACAGGGAGTAAAATTTGAAATTACTTGAAGAGAGAATAAAAAAAGATGGTCGGATTTTACCGGGAAACATAGTGAAAGTTGATTCTTTTTTAAACCACCAATTGGATATAAAGTTTTTGGAAAAACTTGGTTTAGAAATGTATGAATATTTTAAGGATAAAAAAATAAATAAAATATTGACTATAGAAGCTTCCGGAATAGCTCTTGCAACAGTTGCATCTCAAAGTTTCGGAGGAGTCCCCGTATTATTTGCAAAAAAGGAAAAGCATAAAAATATAGGAAATGATTTATATACAGCTGAAGTTAAATCCTACACAAGCAATAAAGAATATAAGGTTGCAGTATCAAAAAAATATTTAGATAAAAAAGACAGAATTTTAATTATTGATGACTTTTTGGCAGAAGGACAAGCCTTAAGAGGCTTAATAAATATTGCAAAACAATCTGGTGCTGAACTTTGTGGTCTTAGCGTTGCAGTGGAAAAGGGATTTCAAAAGGGCGGAGATAAATTAAGGGAAGAGGGATATGACCTTTTATCTCTTGCTATAATTGATTCCATTAACAAGGGTGAAATTATTTTTAGAGATGCAAACTAAAAGTTGGTATCTCTTTTTATTTGGAGGAAGTATGAAATTAATTTCAAAAAGTTTAAATGATACAAAAAAACTTGGAGAAAAAATAGGTTGCATCTTAAAACCAGGAGATATTATTTGCCTAATAGGAGACTTAGGTACTGGAAAAACCACCCTAACCCAGGCAATAGCCAAGGGAATGGGAATAAAAGATCAAGTAAGCTCAGCAACATTCACTTTAATTAGGGAATATTATTCTAAGGTAAATTTATATCATTTTGACGTTTATAGACTTGATCAGTGCCAAAGCGACTATTTGGGTTTTGATGAATATTTTTTTTCAGAAGATGGAGCATGTGTAATTGAATGGGCAGACAAAATAGAAGATCTCCTTCCGGAAGATAGGCTTGAAATAAGAATAAAAAGAATTTCTGAAAATGAAAGAGAATTTGATATTGAAGCTAAAGGCGAAAGATCGGAAGAAATATGGGGGGTAATTTTTTCATGTTGATTTTAGGAATAGATACATCATCAAAAACAAGTGCAGTAGGTCTTTTAAAAGATGATTTACCTCTTGGAAATTATACCTTAACAGGTTCGGTCTACCATTCAGAATCCTTAAATGAAATGATAGATGATATTTTGAAAAAACAAAATTTAAAAATAAGTGATATAGATTTATTTGCAGTCGGCATAGGGCCAGGATCTTGGACAGGACTTAGAATAGGCCTTGCAGTTATAAAAATTTTTGCTCAAACCTTAAATAAACCTATGGTAACAGTTTCTTCCCTTGGAGCTTATGCTGAAAATTTTAAGGGTTTTGAAAAAATAGTACCTGTAATTGATGCTAAGAGAAATAGAATTTATTATGGAATTTATTCAAACAAAGAAAAATTAAAAGTTATAAGAGAAGATTGTCTTGAAAATATTGAAGATGCTGAAAAATTTTTTGAAGATGCATATTTTGTTGGCGAAAGTGCAAAATTTATAGGAGAAAAATTGCAGAAGCCCTATAAGACAAGTCAAATTTTACCAACAGATTTATGTAAATTGGCTTTGGAAAAATATAAAGAAAAGGGAGAGGACAATTTTTATACAGCTCTACCAAATTATTTAAATGTATCACAAGCGGAAAGGGAATATGGTAAAAATAAGAAAAGCGACAAGTAAGGACGCAGAAGAAATTTTAAGAATAGAAAGAGAATCCTTTCCTGATCCCTGGTCTTTAAATACCCTTATTTTAGAAATAGAAAATCCCCTGAATGAAGTTTTTGTCATAGAAAACGAAAAAGTATTCGGCTATGTAATAGGCATGACCCTATATGATGAAATTCACATAGGAACCATAGCCTTAGAAAGTATTTATAGAAACTTAGGTTATGGAGAAAAACTTTTGGGACAAATTTTAAAAATTTCAGATGAAAAAAATTTAGATGTAACTTTAGAAGTCAGAGTTAAAAATGCAAATGCAATTCAATTATATAAAAAACTTGGCTTTGTAGAAGAAGGAATAAGAAAAAATTATTATGGCAGGGGAAAAGATGCCCTAATAATGTGGAGGAGAAAATGATAACACTGGGAATAGAATCTTCTTGTGATGAAACTTCCGTTGCCCTTGTAAAAGATGGAAAAGAAATTTTATCAAATATAATAGCATCACAAATAGACACTCATAAAAAATTCGGAGGAGTAGTTCCGGAAATTGCATCAAGACAGCACATAGAAGTTATTTCACAAGTAATAAAAGAAGCCTTTGAAGAAGCTGGACTTAAATTTGAAGATGTGGACTTAGTTGCAGCAACAAGAGGACCGGGACTTATAGGGGCCCTTTTAGTAGGCTTAAGTGCAGGAAAAACTTTTGCATATTCTTTAAATAAACCCTTTATAGGGGTAAATCATATAATAGGACATGTATGTGCAAATTATATTACAAATAAAGATTTAAAACCGCCCTTTATAGGACTTATAGTTTCAGGAGGTCACACATATTTAATTCATGTAAAAGATTATGTTGATTTTGAATTAATTGGAACCACAGTGGACGATGCGGCAGGAGAAGCCTTTGATAAAGTGGCAAGAGTTTTAGGCCTTGGCTATCCAGGAGGACCCATTATAGATAAACTTGCAAGGGAAGGAAAAGATATTTATGATTTTCCACGAGTTATGCTTAAAGAGGACAATTATAATTTTTCTTTTTCAGGTCTTAAAACAGCAGTAATAAACTTTTTACACCATTGTGATCAAAAAAATATAAGTTATAGAAATGAAGATTTGGCAGCATCTTTTCAAAAAGCAGTAACAGATGTCCTTGTTGGAAAATCCTTTAGATTATTAAAAGAAAAAAATTTAGATAAAATAATAATTGCAGGAGGAGTTGCAGCAAACCAAGGTCTTAGAGATGCAATGGAAGAAAGAGCAAAGGAAGAAAATGTAAAAGTTTTTTATCCAGAAAGAATATTGTGTACGGATAATGGAGCAATGATCGCGTCTGCTGGATATTTTTTGTATAAGTCTGGAAATTATGATAAAAATACTTTTGCAGATCCAAACTTAGGTTTAACATATAAAAAATAAAATTATTTTTTCTATTAATGCAAAACCTATTGACATAAAAGAAGATAAAAAATAAAATAAAAGAAAACACCATAGTTTTTTTTCATATTGGCAAAATATTTTTTGCCAATTTTTTTATTTTTTGGAGGCAAAATGGAAAAATTCGGAATACACACATTTAATAAAAAAATGATGAAAGAAACTTTATCTGAATCAGTCTACACAAAATGGAAAGAAGCAGTAAGACTAAAAGAAGATTTAGATATTGAAACAGCAGAAGCAATAGCCCACGATATGAAAAATTGGGCAATAAAAAAAGGCGCAACTCATTACAGCCATTGGTTTCAACCTTTAAACGGACAAACGGCAAAAAAACAAGAAGCCTTTTTAGACAGAAATATAAATCAGGAACCTATTTATAAATTTTCAGGAAAGGAACTTTTAAAAAGTGAGCCTGACGCATCAAGTTTTCCCTCAGGAGGGATGAGATCCACATTTGAAGCAAGAGGTTATACTTATTGGGACCCTTCGGCAAATTCTTTTATAATTGATAAGGTGTTATACATACCTTCAATTTTTGTTTCATATAATGGAGAAATTTTAGACAAGAGATTTCCTCTTTTAAAATCTGTAAATATTTTATCTCAAGAAGGCTCAAGGGTTGTAAATTTATTTGAAAAAAATAAGTACTGTTACAGGATGAGAGTTAAAGTTGGACTGGAACAGGAATTTTTCTTAATAGATAAAGACCTTTATGAAAAAAGAAGTGATTTAAAAACTTCAGGCAGGACTATAATAGGGGCAAAAGCTCCGAAAATGCAGGAGCAAGACGATCATTACTTTGGAGTTATACCAAAAAGAGTTCAAAAATTTTTTG
The DNA here is from genome assembly GCA_946999425.1 of uncultured Peptoniphilus sp. Taxonomy (GTDB): domain Bacteria; phylum Bacillota; class Clostridia; order Tissierellales; family Peptoniphilaceae; genus Peptoniphilus_B. The sequence continues at coordinate 6,057 of CAMQDG010000024.1, read as the reverse complement.
AAGAGGTAAATGAAAAATTGTGGGCTCTTGGAATCTATGGGAAAACAGAACACAATGAAGCTGCACCATGTCAATTTGAACTTGCAAGTCTTTTTGAAAATGTTCATATAGCAGTTGATGACAATCTTCTTATTATGAATATTTTAAAGCAAACAGCTCTTGATAATGATATGGTATGCCTTTTACACGAAAAGCCCTTTGATGGGGTAAATGGAAGCGGAAAACACAATAATTATTCTATAACCACAAACTACGGCTTAAATTGTTTTGATCCAGGAAAGAATCCAAGGGAAAATTATATATTCCTCTTGTTTGTTTCAGCCTTAATAGAAGCAACAGATAACTACAGTGCCCTTTTAAGGATTTGTTCATCAAGTCCTTCAAATGATTATAGGTTAGGGGGAAATGAAGCACCTCCTGCAATACTTTCTATATTCTTAGGTAAAGATTTGGAAGAACTTTTTAATTCCATAGCTTATAAAACTCCCCTAAAGGAGAAAAGAGATAAAATGAAGGTTTATGCCTTGGGAGAAGTTCAAGTTGACGCATCAGACAGAAATCGTACATCTCCCATAGCCTTTACAGGTAATAAATTTGAATTTAGAATGTTGGGCTCTTCAAAAACTCCAGCTGATATTAATATAATTTTAAACTGTGCAATAGGTCTTTCCCTAAGAAAAATAGCAGATAAATTGGAAAAAGTTGAAGAGAAAGATTTAAAAGAAGAAGCCTTAAAAATTGTAAGCCAAATTATGCGAGACCATGGAAGAGTAGTATATGGGGGAGATAATTATGGAGATTCTTGGAAAGAAGAAGCAAAGAAAAGGGGACTTAAAGATTATAAAAGACTTTTTGATGCCTTAATAGGAGCTAAAGAAGACGGTTGTCAAAGAATTTTTGCAGAATCTGGAATACTTTCAGAAAAAGAAATTAAGGCAATTTATGAAGTGCAATTTGAAGATTTAGTAAAATATCATTCCCTTGAAGCAAGAACCATGATTCATATGGTAAAAAAAGATATAATACCAGGAGTTTTAGCAGAAATAAAGGATACTAAAGAAGCCCTATCAGGTCTTGAAAATTCATATTTAAAAAAGAGACTGGATAAATTAAATGAACTGTTACTTAGATTATTTTCAGAAATGGAAATTTTTACAAGTGATTATAAACATTCAGAAACCATAAAAGATACTTTCAAAAGAGCAAAATTTTTAGAAGAAAATACTGTAAAAAGTTTGAGAAAAGTTAGAGAAATATGTGATAATTTAGAAGAAGAAGTGAGCAGGAAAAATTGGACTCTTCCAAGCTATGAAGATATGTTCAATTCATTAAATTAAGGAGTAAAAATGGCTAAATTTATTTTTGTAACAGGCGGTGTTGTTTCAGGAATCGGAAAGGGAATAAGTGCCGCAAGCATAGGAAGATTGTTAAAAGATAGGGGACTTTCAGTTTTTATGCAAAAATTTGACCCATATATAAACATTGATCCGGGAACAATGAGTCCCTATCAACATGGAGAAGTTTTCGTAACAAAAGACGGAGCAGAAACAGACCTTGATCTTGGACACTATGAAAGATTTATTGATGAAGAACTTACAAAAAGAGCAAGTATAACAACAGGAAAAGTTTATTCAAAAGTAATTGAGAAGGAAAGGCGCGGAGATTATGAAGGCCATACAGTTCAAGTAATCCCTCATATAACAGATGAAATTAAAAATTCAGTTTATAAGGCAGCGAAAGAATCGGGAGCAGACATAGTAATAACTGAAATTGGAGGAACCGTAGGAGATATAGAATCTCTACCATTTTTAGAAGCCATAAGACAAATTCATGCAGAAAATAAAAAGGAAGATGTATTATTTGTTCATACAGTTTTAGTTCCCCAAATACCAGGGTCAGATGAACTTAAAACAAAACCAACCCAACACTCTTTTAAAGAGCTTATGAGTAACGGAATAAAAACAAACGTAATAATAGTAAGAAGCGACGGAGAAATAACAGACTCCATAAAAAATAAAATCTCCCTATTTTGCGATGTTCCAGTAAAAGCAATAGTTCAATCAGAAAATGTTGATTTAATTTATGAAGTACCATTAGTATTTCATAAAAACGGACTTGACCAATACATTTTAAGAAAATTGGACCTAACTAAGCAACCAGAATCAAATGGCGATTGGGGCAAGATGGTTGAAAGATTTAAAAAGAGCGACAAGGATGTAAATATTGCCCTTGTAGGAAAATATGTAGCCTTACATGACGCTTATCTTTCAGTAAACCAAGCCCTCTTAGATGCAGGCTGGGATATGGGAGCAAATGTTCATATTAAATGGATAAACTCAGAAGACATTACAGAAGAAAATGCAGAAGAATTCTTTAAAAATGTTGATGGTATAATTGTGCCGGGCGGTTTCGGTTCAAGAGGCTTGGAAGGCATGATGATTGCAAGTAAATATGCAAGAGATAAAAAGATACCTTATTTCGGAATTTGTTTGGGAATGCAAATTGCCCTAATAGAAATTGCCAGAAATGCTCTTGGTTTTAGAGATGCTCATACAACAGAAGTTGACGCAGGAACACCCTATCCAATAATAGATTTAATGGACTCACAAAAAAATTTGGAAAACTTAGGCGGTACCATGAGACTGGGAGACTACCCCTGTGTAACTGAAGAAGGCACAAAAGCAAGACAACTTTATAAAGAAGAAAAAATTTTAGAAAGACACAGACACAGATATGAATTTAACAATAAATATAAAGGAGAAATGCGTAGAGCCGGAGTTGTTTTCAGTGGAATTAATGAAGATTTAGATTTAGTGGAAATAATTGAACTTAAAGACCACCCATATTATGTAGCTTGTCAATTCCATCCAGAATTTAAATCAAGACCAAACAATCCCCACCCCTTATTTAAAGGATTTGTAAAAGCATCCTTGGAAAACAAAAAAAATAAATAAAACATTAAAACTTCCTCAGCAATGTGGAAGTTTTTTAAGTTTCAATAATATGATAAAATATAGGCGGAGGAAAAATGTTTAAAATTTTTAAAAAATTAAAAAAGAATACAGAACTTCCGTCAATTTACTACGAGCTTAAAGCTGCAGAAAATGCAGAAGATTATAAATTAAAATTTCCAAATAACAACGATTATAAGGGATATGACTACGGAGAATATGAATATAAAATCCTGACGGGCAATATAAAAGTAGAGCAAAAAAACACCACTGAACTTAACCTTGCTTTAGATGATTACTATTTAAAAAAAGAAGATTCCTTAAAAAAAATAGACGAATTTTTTAAAAATCACAGAGCTTTAGAAACTATGGACGGTTTTCAATACCATGTTTTTAGAGAAGATTATTTTGATGAAAACAGACTCTCGGGTCTTGCAACAAACTTATTAAGACAAGCAAGGCAAGTAGAAACAGTAAAATTTGCCATACTTTTGAGCAGATATTTTGACTTAAGTCAAAAAGAAGCCTTAATTGAACTTATATATGAATACGGAACATTTCCGGATTTTACCTATTACAGCTTACTTGTACTTAAACCTACGGACTTATATTTTGCAGCCATGGAATATTATAAAGAAAACACCTTTTCCTACGGGAGCAAAATTGTGGAAAAAATGGAGGAAAAATGAAATTAGGTCAAAGACAAAACTTAAAAGTAACAAGAATAAAAGAACAGGGAGCCTACTTAAGTGACGGACAAGAAGAAGTATTGCTGCCTAAAAAAGAAATAGAAGACTTAAAAGAAAATGATCAAGTAAATGTATTTATTTACAAAGACTCAAAAGACAGACTTATAGCAACAAAAAGACAAACAAAAATAGAAGTAGGTCAGATAAAAGAACTGGAAATAGTTGCAAAATCAAAAGTAGGATATTTTGCAGACATGGGACTTGAAAAAGATATATTTCTTCCTTACAAAGAAGTAATGGGTAGAATAAGAGTAGGAGAAAAATGTCTTTTCTATATGTACGTTGACAGAGATCGTCTATGCATAACAATGAAACTTGGAGACCATCTTTTAAGAAACGATCATTATAAAGTAAACGACATAGTAGAGGGAACAATATATGCCCTTGAGAGAGGTCTAGGGGCTTTTGTAGCCATAGAAAATAAATATGATGGATTTATACCTCAAGAAGAGTTAAAGGGCGCCTACAGAATAGGAGACACCATAGAAGCAAGGGTACAAAGAATACTAAGAGATAAAAAAATCACCCTTACCATAAGAGAAAAAGCCTATAAGCAAATAGGAGCAGACGCAGACGAAATATTAAAACTCATAAAAGAAAATGGCGGAACTTTAAACTTAGGAGACAAGTCGAAATCAGAAGAAATAAAAAAAATCACAGGCTTATCAAAATCCGCATTTAAAAGAGCCTTGGGACATCTTTATAAAAATGAATTTGTAGACTTATATCCTGAAAAGGTGGTATTAAGAGATTGATAGGAAAAATAATTGACTATGACCACAAGGGCTTTGGACTAGTAAAAGAAGAAGAACCAGTTTTCTTAGACGGAGGAGTCATAGAAGACCTAGTAGACTATAAAATAATAAACTCAGGAAAAATAAAAAGAGGGCAAATAAATAAGATAATAAAGCCCTCTATTTTTCGTGTAAAAAGTCCCTGCCCCTACAGCAAAGAATGTGGTGGATGTCCTCTAATGGAAACCGACTATAAAAAAGAACTTGAATGGAAAAGAGAAAAAGTAAGAAATAATCTCTTAAGAATAGGAAAAATAGAGACGGAAATAGAAGAAATATTGGGCATGGAAGACAACCTTCACTACAGAAACAACATGCAATTTAAAATAGAAGATGGAAAAATCGGACTCTACTCAGGAAAAACAAAAAAAATAGTAGAAATAAAAGAATGCATAATACAAAAAGAAATAGGAAACGACATACTCAAAATTTTCCAAAAATTTGCAAAAACTACAAACATAAAAACCCTGGGCATAAGAACAAACTACAAAAACCAAGCAATGGTCATAATGGTAGCAGATAGTCCCATAAAAAAACTCAACAATATAATAAATGAACTCTTGGAATTAAACGTGGTAAGCATTTATGAAAACATAAATAAATCATCAAAATATCACTACGGACAAAAATTCAAACACATATATGGACAAAAAAGTCTGGAAGACAAAATATTTAACATAAAATATCAGCTTTCACCCCAAAGCTTTTTTCAAGTAAACCCAAGACAAGTAGAAAACCTATATAAAAAAGCAATCGAAAATCTTAACTTAGAAAAAAAAGACAAAGTCCTTGACCTATATTCAGGCATAGGAACCATAAGCCTAAGCCTTGCAGACAAAGTAGAAGAAGTATTGGGAGTAGAACAAGTAGAAGAAGCAGTAGAAGACGCAAGAAAAAATGCCGAAGAAAATCAAATAAAAAACGCAAGATTCATATCAGGAAAAGTAGAAAACATAATAGACAAAATAACAGAAGAAAAAGTCTATAACAAAGTCATACTTGACCCGCCAAGAAGCGGAGTAGAAAAAACAGTCTTAGAAAGGCTCTTAAAACTTGAACCAGAAAAAATAAGCTATATATCCTGTAACCCATCAACCCAAGCAAGAGATTTAAAAATATTAAAAGAAAAATATAAAGTAGAAAAAGTAATGCCCATAGACATGTTTGCCCACTCAAGTCATGTGGAGACGGTAGCACTTTTGTCCAAACTCGATGTCGATAAGCATATAGATGTTGAAATTAAGCTGGATGAGCTTGATTTGACAAGTGCTGAAAGCAAGGCAACATATGCTCAAATCAAAGAATATGTTTGGAATAAATTTGGATTAAAAGTACCTACACTATATATTGCTCAGATAAAAAAGAAATGCGGAATTAAACTGAGGGAGCATTATAACAAATCGAAAAAAGAGAAACAGGTTATTCCACAATGCACACCGGAAAAAGAGGAAGCCATCATGGATGCTTTAAGGCATTTTAAAATGATTTAAAAGAAATGGAGGGTATTTATGAGATGGATAATAAAAATAATCTTGTTTCCAATTAGCTTGGTGTTAAGTATCC
>CAMQDG010000023.1 GCA_946999425.1 uncultured Peptoniphilus sp. | reverse complement strand
TTGTGCTAATTCTTCATTTAGGAGAAAGTAACCTAAGAAGATAGCAAGTAAAAAAGTGATACTTAGTGAAATAATTATATTTCTTTTTTTCATAGAGTCCTCCATAATTATTGTATTATTATTTATACCCATAAAATTTAATATAATGTTAAAATAGATATGGGTGAGAAAATGATAAGAAAAGAAGAAAACAAAGACATTTTAAAAATTATATTAATTGCAATTACTTTTACTTTTTGCTTCATATATATAAAAAGTATTTTCAAATATTTTTTATTTTTACTTGGTATTGTAAGTCCTTTTATTGCAGGGGCGGCTCTTGCTTTTGTTTTAAAAATTCCAATGAATTTTTTTATAAAGCTTTTAAATAAAGTTAAGAACGAAAAGTTTAAAAAATTTATAGAGCCTCTTGCTCTTTTAATAACTTTAATTATTTTAGGTGCCTTTATAACTCTTGTAACTTATCTTATAATTCCTCAACTTATAAATGCGGTTAAAGCTCTTGAAGAGAAGATACCTGAATTTATAAAAAGACTTGTAGAATTTTTAAAGAAAAATTCCTGGACTGCAGTTTATGGAGAAAATCTTGAAAAAACCATAAGCAAACTTTCTTGGGACAAAGTTTTTGACAAAGTTAAAGGATTTTTTGACGGGTCAAATTCCAAAATTTATACCTCAATCATAGGAACGGCATCGGGTATTTTCGGAGCCTTTATGGATTCTTTCTTAGCTTTTGTTTTTGCAATTTATATTCTTCTTGATAAAAAAGGCTTTGAAAGACAATTTAAGAAATTGATAAAAGCTTTATTTAAGGAAAAGAGCGCCTATATTTTTCATGTTCTTTCAATTACTCACAATAATTTTTATTATTTTGTAAAAGGACAAGTTTTTGATGCAATTATACTTGGACTTTTAACTTTTGTGGGCATGATAATTTTAAGACTTCCTTATGGACCTATGATTTCAGTTATTGCAGCTACAAGTGATCTGGTTCCTCTTGTGGGACCTTTTATAGGAACTGCTTTGGGAGTTGTGTTTATTTTAATAGAATCTCCTACAAAGGCCCTTATATATTTAATTTATTCTCTTGTTATTCAACAAATTCAAGGAAACTTTATTTACCCTAAAATTGTAGGTGGAGCTCTTTCTATACCTCCAATGTGGTCCTTATTTGCCATTATAGTTGGAGGAAGTCTTTACGGAATAATTGGGATGTGGGTTTTTGTTCCTCTTTTTGCAGTTGTATTTCAGCTTTTAAGAGAGTACTCTAATAAAAGAATTAAAAATATCTAATGGAAAGCTTCGGCTTTCTATTTTTGTCTAAGGTGAGAAAATTTCTTGCCTTTTATTATGGTATAATTTAATAAAATGCTTTTATTGAGGGTAAAATGATAAATTTAATTTTAAAACTTGGAAAATTCGGAAGCCCTTATGAAAATAGGGCTAAAATTTCCACTTATACAGGATTTTTCGGAATTATTACTAATGTTATTCTTTCTATAATTAAAGTTACAATAGGTCTTATTTCAGGGTCTATTTCAGTTCTTGCAGATGGAGTAAATAATATTTTTGATGCCTTTTCTGCAGTTGTAACTATTATAGGAGTTAAACTTTCAAGAAAGCCTGCTGATAAAGAACATCCTTACGGGCATGGTAGGATAGAATATCTATCCGCTCTTATTATTTGTATTTTTGTTTTAATAGTTGGAATTCAATTCGCATTCGCATCCTATAAAAAAATATTAAATGGATCAAAAGATGAATATAGTTTTATTGCTATTATTCTTATGAGTCTGTCCATTTTAATAAAGGTTTATATAGTTGCAGTTTATAAAACAATCGGAGAAAAAATTGATTCGAGTCCCTTAAAGGCAACAGCAACAGATGCAATTGGAGATATTTTAGTAACATCAATTGTACTTATAAATATTTTTACCAATAAGATTTTTAAAATTCATATTGACGGAATTATAGGGATAATTGTTTCTATATTTATTATTTTCTCAGCTTTTTCCCTTCTTAAAGACACAGTTTCAGATATTATAGGAGAAGCACCTTCTGACGAGCTTATTAATGAAATAAAAAAATCTATAAACTATTATGAAGATGTTAAGGGTTGTCACGACATAAGAGTTGTAAGTTTTGGTCCTGAAGATAAGTTTGCCATTGTAGATGTAGAATTTGACCATAATATGAGTATTTATGACGTTCATTCCATTGTTGACAATATGGAACATCAATTAAAAAATAAACTTAAACTTAATTTTATTATTCATCCAGAACCAGCGGGTATGAAAGCTAAAAAATATAAGGATGCTGAAAGGGAAATTGAGAAGATTATAGAAACTACAAAAGCTTTTGTAGATTTTCATGATTTAATAATAAGGGATGGATCAATAAATTTTCATGCTGTTATTGACGGAAATATAATAAAAAGTTCCATAGAAAGAAATAAAGTAGAAAAAGAGATTGAAAATAAATTAAAAGAAAAATTTAGAGATTATACTTTTAATATTGAAATAAAAATGAGGTATTGATATGAAGGCTATAATTGTAGGGGGAGGAAAATTAGGTTCCAGACTATCTTCGGCCCTTTCCATAGAAAATTATGATGTTACTGTAGTTGATAAATCGGAAAAAGCAATTGCAGATATTAATTCCAGCTTGGATGTTTTGACCGTTCATGCAAATGGTCTTGATTTTGATGTTTTAAAGGAGCTTGAAATTTCAAGTTATGACCTTTTAATTGCAACTACAACTTCTGATGAAGCTAATGTCCTTATTTCTACTGTTGCAAAAAAGTTAGGCTGTAATAAATGTATTGCAAGGGTAAGAAATCCCGAATATCACAAACAAGTTGGCTTTATTATTGATGAACTGGGAATAGACCATATAATAAACCCAGACTATGCAACAGCCCTTAACATTGAAAAATATTTACTTAAAAAATATCTTTTAATGACAGATGAATTTGCAGGTGGAAAGGTAAAACTTGCTGAATTTAACATTCAGACGGACGAGAATTTTGTAGGTAAAGAAATAAAAGATTTAGAAGATTTTGAAAATCTTTTAATTGCTGCAGTTTCACGAAATGGAAAAACTATTATTCCTTACGGATCAACTGTTCTTGAAGAAAATGACGTTGTTCTTATATGCGGTTCAAGGGAAGAAATTGATTTATTTGATGAAGAACATTCCGGAATAAGAAAGTCCAGGACCGTTCAAAGGGTTATGATCTTAGGTGGCGGAAAGCTTGGTCTATATCTTGGAATTTTATTAAAAGCAGATAAGATTGATACAACAATAATAGAAATTGATAAGGAAAGATGTATAAAATTAAAAGAGCGTCTACCAGATGCAACTATTATTAATGGAGATGGAACAAATCTTACCCTTCTTGAAGAAGAAATGATGGATACTAATGACGCCTTTGTTGCTGCGACAGGCATTGATGAAACTAATTTACTAATGGCCCTTTCTGCTAAACAAATGGGAATTTATAAATCAGTTGCCAAGATTTCAAGGCCTAATTATAATCAGATTTTGGAAAAATTATCTCTTGATGGAGCTTTTAACACATCATTTATTACTGCAAGTGAAATTTTAAGAATAATAAGAGGTTCAGGCTCCCTATCTGTAAACCTTATGCTTGACGGAGATGCTGAATTTACTGAAATCTTAGTTAAGGATGGAGCAAAAATAATAAATAAAAAAATTATGGACTTAAATCTTCCTAAAGGGATACTTTTAATCTCTATTTTAAGAGATGAAAAAGCTTTTATTCCCAATGGTAATACTGTTTTGATGCAAGGAGATAGAGTTGTTGTATTTTGTACTCATGAAAACATACAAACATTAAAGTCCATATTTTACAATAAAAAGAAAAAGAAGAGTGATTTTATAAATGAATTATTCAGTGGCATTTAGAATAATAGGATTTCTTGTGGGAATAGAAACTATTTTTATGGTTCCTTCCCTCCTTATAGGATTTTTTAATCAAGAAGCATCCCTTAATTCTTTTATCATTACTATTGGGGCAATGCTGATCTTTTCAGTGATTACAAGATTTATAACAGAAAATAGCAGAAGGCTTACTCCTAAAGATGGACTTTTAATTGTTTCCTTAGGTTGGATATTTGCAGCCCTCTTTGGAGCTTTACCCTTATATTTATCAAAAAGTGTTCCCACCTATATAGATGCCTTTTTTGAAATTGTTTCAGGTTTTACTACAACAGGGGCAAGTGTTATACCGGATATAAGTAAACTTCCAAAATCCATAGTCCTTTGGAGAAGTGTAACTCACTGGATAGGTGGTATGGGAATTCTTGTATTCACCCTATCTCTTTTACCTAAACTTGGAGTTGGAGGTTTTCAAATATTTAAAGCGGAAACTCCAGGACCAGTAGCAGGTAAAATTGAACCTAAAATGAGCGAAACTGCAAAAAGACTTTATATAATTTATATGGGAATAACGATTATTTTAATAACTCTACTTAAAATCGGTGGAATGACCTTTTTTGATTCTGTGGTTCACACTTTTGGAGTAGTGGGAACGGGAGGATTTTCATCTTACAGCGACAGTTTAATGAGCGTAGAAGGAGCCTATATTCCTATTGTAATGAGTATTTTTATGGTTCTTTGCGGAACCAACTTCACCATGTATTATTACCTAATAAAGGGAAAAATTAAAAATATTTTTACAGATGAAGAATTTAAATACTATTATTTGATAATTATATTGGCAATAATTTTTATAGGCCTCAATCTATTTTTTAATGGTTATGGAAGCCTTGGAAAGTCTTTTTTAGATTCTGCCTTTCAAGTTACATCCATAAGTTCAACATCGGGATTTGCCAGTGCTGATTATGACCTATGGCCGGTTTTTTCAAAATATATTTTATATATTTTATTTTTCATTGGTTCCTGTGCAGGTTCTACTGCAGGGGGCATGAAAGTAATAAGAATTGTCGTTATAGGAAAACTTATAAAAAGAGAAATTATAAAAGTTATACATCCTAAAGCGGTTGTTCCTATAAAAATAAATGGAAGAAATTTAAGTGATGAAGTTGTATTTGGAATAGCTGCCTTTGCAGGAGTTTATATTATAATTTTTGTCTTAGGTTCAGCGCTTGTATCCCTTAGCGGTTTAGATTATGTTAGTGCTACATCTTCTGTAATGACTATGCTTTCCAATGTAGGACCGGGCTTTGGAAGAGTTGGTCCAACACAAAACTTTTTATTTTTTAATGGAGGATATAAGCTTATGTTTTCCTTCTTTATGCTCTTGGGAAGATTAGAATTTTTTACTCTTCTTGCCCTTGTAGCACCAGGAAGACAATAATAGGAGTCAGTATGAAAATAATTATTTTTGGTGCAAATGCCATATCCCAAAAACTTGTAGACGCTCTTGAAGTGTATGAAGATCAAGTCCTCATTGTAGATAGAGATTCTTGGGATTTTAATAATTTTAAAAAGAGAAATGCAAAATTAATCTCAGCTAATTTCTTTGACCAAGGTCTTATGGAGTCTTTAGAAATAAAAGATACAGACTATGTCCTAATTTTAACTGAAGATGACAAAATAAATCTTTTAATATCAAGACTTGTAAGAAATTATACAAAAGGATTCATTATAACTAAGATGAATTCTTATGACGATATTAATGAGATTTTTGAGTTAAAGAAAAGTTTAGGAATAGATTATATATTAAATCAGGATTTAGAAAGCTCAAGAAATATTTTAAAACTTGTCGAAGATGACATAGGGATAAAATCTGATGTCTTTGCAGGAGGCAAGGTAAGATTAATAGATTACAGTGTAGAGCTTGATCCAGAATTTATAGGTAAAAAAATCCATGAAGTAGGAAGTCTTTCCACAATACTTGTAGTTGGAATTTTAAGAAAAAATAATCTTATTATACCCAGTGGAGATACAGTGTTAGAGGAAGAAGATAAGTTATATTTAATGGGTCTTACTGATGATATTATTTCTTTTAGATCCAGACATTTTCACCTAACAAGCATAGAAGAAAAAAAGGACATGATAATTATTGGAGATTCGGGAATAACCAGATCTTTAATAGATACCACCAAGGATATAAATATAAAAGTAATTGAAGAAGATATAAAAAAGGCAAGAGATTTAAGAAGCAGATATGAAGATGCTTTTGTAATAAGGAATTCTTTTAAGGATGTTTTAAAAAAGAGTAGAGAAGAGTTTACTAATTGCGATGTTCTTTTAGCGTTAACCTCTCAAGATGAATTAAATATAGTAACTTGTCTTATGGCAGACGGAATTGGAATAAAAGATATAATTTTAAAAGTAGAATCTCAAACCTACAACAAATTCTTGGACAATTTACCGGTTAGTGCCATTATAAATCCATCTATGATAGCTGCAGATAAAATCTTAAAACTCATGAAAAAAGATGGAGGAATGAATTTATATCATATGTTTGCAGACAGGGCTGAAGTTTTTGAAGTTACTTTAAAAGAAGGCTCAAAAGTTGAAGATTTAACCTTAAAAGAATTAAAACTACCCCAAGGCATGATTATAGGTGCCGTTGTAAGAAAAGACGGTTCTGCAATTATACCAAGGGGAAATTCAAAAATTGAAAAGGGAGATAGACTTGTAATATTTTTTAAAAAGAAAAACAGGGATAATCTTATTCAATTTTTAAATGGAGAAAATAAAAAATTATTTAAATCTCTTTTTGAATCATAAGGAGTCTTAAATGGATATTTTTAAAAATGATTGGAAAGAACTTTTAGAAGACGAATTTAAGCAAAACTATTATAAGAGTTTAAGAAGCCTTTTAATAGAAGAGTATAAAAGTCATCAAATTTTTCCTAAGGCAGAAGATATTTTTAACGCCTTTAACTATACAGCCTATAAAGATATAAAAGTTGTTATCTTAGGTCAGGACCCTTATCATAACCTAGGACAAGCTCATGGTTTGGCATTTAGCGTACAAGAGGGAGTAAAAATTCCACCATCCCTTTTAAATATTTATAAGGAGCTAAAAGATGATTTAGGAATAGAAGAAGCCCATACAGGGTGTCTAATTCCATGGACAAGAGAAGGCATAATGCTTCTTAACACAACTCTTACAGTAAGAGCTCATAACCCTATGAGTCATTCAAAAATAGGATGGGAAATTTTTACAGACCATGTAATAGAACTTATTGATAAAAAAGAAGAACCCCTTGTATTTATTCTATGGGGTTCCCATGCAAGATCTAAGAAAAAATTATTAAAAAATAAAAATCATTTAATAATAGAAGGGCCACATCCCAGCCCTCTTTCGGCATATAGGGGATTTTTTGGTTCAAAACCCTTTTCAAAAGCAAATTTATTTTTAGAAAGTAAGGGAGTAAGACCACCAAGTTGGAGGTTAGATTAATGATAAAATCAAAAATGTTTACTTATGATGAAATTTATATAGATGGCATACAAACTTATATAATAAAGCCAAAAGAAATAGAAGATAAAATAAAAACCATAATTTTTTATCATGGTTGGGGTTCAAATATAGAAAGACAAGTTTTTAGAGGAACAATTTTTGCAAGTTATGGCTACCAAGTAATAATTCCCGAAGAAAGAAATCATGGTTCAAGAGGAAACTTAGATTATGAAGATGCAAATACCATTAAGGAATATTTTTTCAGAACCCTTATGGGAAACGTAGAAGAATCTACAAAAATTTACAACTATGCAATAGAAAATTTAGAGGCTGATGAAAATAATATAATTATAGGAGGACATTCTCTTGGCGCAATCAGTGCCGGAGCAATTTTCACCTTTAATAAAAAAATCAAAAGCCTTATATCCTTTAACGGTTCCATGGAGTTTGAAGAATTAGTAAAAGGAATATCTCAAATACAAGGGACAGAAACTTATGAAATGATGAGAAGAAATGAATTTATAAGAACCCTAAATCCTATTAGATATCCAGAAAACTTAGTAGATAGAAAAATTTGTCTTTTAAATGGACAAAATGATCATACTGTAGATAATTCCATGAATGAAAAATTTTACAAAAGTATAAAAGAAAAATATAAGAATAAAAAAGACCTGTGTTTTGAAAAATTTGAAAAAACAGGTCACCAATTAACAACTCAAATGCTTGAAAGAGCTTTAGAATTTTTAGAAAATTAAAGAGCCTGTCGGAATAAAATCCGACTAGACTCTTATTTTTTTGTATATTTTTAAAATTTCTTCATTGATATTTTCAATAGACTTTGTTCCGTCAATTACATAATCGGAAATATCCCTATAATTTTCTGAAATTTTAATTCTTTTTTCAATAACCTCTTTTTTCTCTCCCCTTTCAATAAGTCTTTTCAAAGTAATTTCCTTAGGAATTTCTAAATAAATTGTTGTGCAGGGGATTTTTTCCTTTAAAACTTTTGCACCATTACCCTCAACAGTTAAAACAAAATTATCGGAACTTTTTCCGGCATTAACAATAGACTCTTTACTTGTTCCATAATAATTATTTGCATAAATTGTATATTCAAAGAAAAAGTCTTCTTTAATTTTATCTTCAAATTGACTTTTACTTAGAAAGTTATAAGATAGATGATTTATTTCACCCTCTCTAGGTAGCCTTGTTGTATATGTAATAATTTTTTTAAAATTATAAAACTTCTTTAAAAGTTCAGCTTGCGTAGTTTTTCCACTTCCTGATCTTCCCAGCAATATAAGTAACATAAGAATCTCCTCTCAATCAAATAGACTTTGGTTATCAAATATATTATAATTCATTTTAGGAGGAATTTATGAAAAAATTAAGTATCATTTTACTTTCTTTTCTTTTAATATTGACAGGATGTTCTAAACCTGTTGAAAATACAAAAGGAAAAGAAGCTAATAAAGAAAAAGAAACAATAAAGATAGCAGCTCTTAAAGGACCTACAGCTATGGGTCTTGTGAAATTATTTAACGACAGCGATGAAGGAAAAACAGAAGTAAAGTATGAATATAAGATTTTAAACAGCCCCGATGAAGCCGTTACAGGACTTATGAAAGGGGAATATGATGTTTGTTCTCTACCTTCAAACTTAGCCGCAATAATAAACAATAAAAAAGAAGACTTTATAAAAGTTGCAGCCATAAATACTTTGGGAGTTTTGTATATTGCATCAACAAATGATGATGTAAAAACAATTGCAGACTTAAAGGGAAAGACTCTTGTTACCAGTGGACAAGGAGCTTCACCGGAATTTGTATTAAGACATCTTCTTATAGAAAATGGATTAGATCCAGATAAGGATGTAAACATTCAATACAAAAATGAACATAGTGAAGTCGTATCAGACATTGTTCAAAATAAAGACCATATAGTAATGCTTCCCCAACCATTCTTAACAGTAGCACAAAAAAAAGTTGAAGGTTTAAAAGAACTTATAAATCTTACGGAAGAATGGGATAAGCTTAAAGATTCAGGTAAGCTTATTGTTGGAGTTACAGTTGTAAGAAATGACTTCTTAAAAGATCATGAAGAAGCTTTCAAAACATTTTTGAAAGAATATAAGGGATCTGTAGATTTTACAAAAAATGACGAGGCTGCAAAGCTTGTAGGAAAATATGAGATAGTTCCTGAAGAAGTAGCTAAAGAAGCACTACCAAAGTGCAATATAACTTTTATTGATGGACAAAAAATGGAAGATGATCTGGCAAATTATTTAAAGGTGCTTTATGACCAAGAGAAAAAATCAGTTGGAGGAAAACTTCCCGGTGAAAATTTCTACTATAAGTAAAAAATTTTTAAGGGGAATTTTTTGGATTTCAATTTGGTTTATAATTTCATATGTAAAAAGGAGGGAGATACTTATAGTGTCTCCCCAAGCTGTATTAAAAAGACTTTTTGAGATTTTAATGGAAAAAGAAGCTTACCTTAATATTTTTAATACCTTTTTAAACCTCACACTAGGTCTTTTAACGGCTGTAATAATAGCTTTAATCTTATCATACCTATCATATAGATTTAACGTCTTAAAAGAGCTTATAGAGCCTCTGGTAAAGACAATAAAATCTATACCCGTTGTAAGTTTTATTATTTTCGCCCTGATATTTTTTAAAATTGAAAGCTTAGGTTTAATTATTTCTACAATTGTAATAATTCCACTTGTCTATATAAATATTATGGAAGGTCTTTATCAAATTTCTAAAGATTACATTTTTATGGGTAAAATATTTAATGTAAGCCCCTTTAAAAAATTTAAGTACATATATTTTGAAAGTTTAAAACCCTATTTTTTAAGTTCTCTTTTAATAAGTTTAGGTTTCGGATTTAAAAGTATAGTTGCTGCAGAAGTAATTGGACACCCTGAATATGGTTTAGGCTCGAGAATATATGATGCAAAAATTTATTTGGACATGGAAGGCCTAATAGCCTGGACAATAATAGGAATAAGCTTAAATTTTTTTCTTGAATTTATTATAAAAAGGATAAAGAGTAGATGGAACTGATCTTGAAAAATATTTGTAAATTTTATGGAGATAAAAAAATTTTAGAAAACTTCAATTTGCACTTAAAAGATGAAAAAATTTGCCTAATGGGTAAATCCGGCCTTGGAAAGACCACCCTTATAAAAATAATAAGCGGTCAAATAAGACCTGATAAGGGTCAAATAATTTCATCAGAACCGCTTAAACCCTCAATTGTTTTTCAAGATAATCTCCTTTTTGAAAATAAAAGTGTAAGAGAAAATTTACGCTTTGTAAAAGAACTTACAGATTTTCAGTATGAAAGAGAATTAAATCAGGTTGGACTTTTTAACCTTTTGGACATGAAAGTAAGAGAGCTTTCAGGTGGCATGAAAAGAAGGGTAAGTTTTATAAGAGCTTCTATATATGAGGGAAATATTTTACTTATGGATGAAGCTATCCGTGAAGTAGACGAAGATACAAGGATTCTAATGCTTAAGTACATAAATAATAATTTAAAAACTCCCTTAATTTATGTAAGCCACAGATTAGAGGATGCAGAAATTTTAGGGGCAAGAGTAATTAACATGAAATAAATGAAAATTTAAAATTTTCATAAAAAGGGGTATAAAAAAATAAACATGGCATTTATAGAAGTAAAAAATTTAGTTAAAAAATTCATAACAGGTTCATCAACTGTAGTTGCAAATGACAATATTTCCTTTGAAATAAATAAGGGAGAATTATGTCTTATAATAGGTCCATCAGGGGCAGGAAAAAGCACGCTCCTTAATATTTTAGGAGGCATGGACAGGGCGGATCAAGGTCAAGTTATAATTGATGGAAAAGATCTTGTAAAATTAAACGAAATGGAACTTACAACTTATAGAAGGGAAGATATGGGTTTTGTTTTTCAAAATTACAATTTAATTCCCAACCTTACGGCTCTTGAAAATGTAGAACTTGCATCTCAAATAATAGAAAAACCCCTTGATGCTAAAGAAGTTTTAAAAGAAGTGGGTCTTGAAAATAGGATGAATAATTTCCCGGCACAACTTTCAGGAGGAGAGCAACAAAGGGTAGCCATAGCAAGGGCGGTTTCAAAAAATCCAAAAATTCTCTTGTGTGATGAACCTACTGGAGCTCTTGATTATAAAACAGGGAAACAGGTTTTGAAGATTTTACAAAATACTGCAAGAAAAACGGAAACCACAGTCCTTATAATTACTCACAATACTATGATTGCTCCAATAGGAGATAGAGTTCTTGAAATAGTTGACGGCAAAGTGGGAAAATTAACCATAAATGAAAATCCCAAAAATATAGATGAAATAGAGTGGTAGTATGAAAAGACCACAAGGTCTTAAAAAAGACACATTTAGAGAAATAACAAATACAATTTCAAAATACATTTCAATTATTTTAATTGTAGGCCTGGGAGTATTTGTCTTTGTAGGTCTTATTACAACAGGACCTCTTATGAGAGATACTTTGGAAAGAAGCATAAAAAAATCAAATATGGAGGACATAAGCATAACATCAGCTTTGGGCCTAAAAGAAAAAGATCTTCGTATACTGGAAAACCTTGAAGGCATAGATAAACTTTCATTAGACTATGACGAGGATCTTTTTGTCGTGGGAAAAGACTTTGCCATAAAAGTTTTATCCATGCCAAAATCTATAAGCCTTCCCAAGATTATAGAGGGAAGGCTTATAGAAAATGAAGGAGAAATAATTTTAGATAAAACCCTAAAAAAAGAGGGTTATAAATTAAATGATTCCATAAACTTAAAAAAGGAAGTTAATAAATTTGCTTCTAAAGATGAAAAAAGGGACGATCATCTTAAAAATTATACTTATAAAATTGTGGGCTTTGCAGATTATATTGAAAATGTAAAAAATATTACAAGGGGCAACAGCCAAAGGGGTCTCGGAGAGCTTAAAGGTTTTGCCTTTGTTGAAAGATCCAACTTTTTATCTGATCCTACAATTGCAAGGATAATTTTAAAAGATACTAAAAATTTAAAAACATCTTCCAAAAAATATCAGAATTTGGTGAAAAAGTATGAAGATGAACTGGAAATAGATTTTAAATATAGGCCTAAGGAAAGGCTGAAAGAATTAAAACTTGATATAGAAGATAAAATTGTAGAGGGCGAAGACCAAATAGACTCTGCAAAAGTTAAGCTTTTAGACGGAAAAAATAAACTTGAAGAGGGCAGAGAAAAACTTTCAGATGCAAGAGAAAAATATAAAGACGGAAAAAATAAGTTTGATGAAGAAAGTCAAAAGGGTAGAGAAAAATTAAGTGAGGCTAAGAAAAAACTTGCTGATGCAAAGAAAAAAATAGACGAAAATCAAGCCAAAATCAACGATGGACAAAATCAGTTAACAAATGGAGATTTAGATTTAAGAGGAGCCAAAGTTGAACTTGAAAAGGGAGAGGCTCAGTATAATGACGGAAAAGAAGAATTTGAAAAAGGTAAGGGAAAATTAGAAGCCACAAAAATTTCTTTAGATCAGGCCAATAATCAACTTATTGATGGTAGAAAAAAACTTGACCAGGCTTGGGAAAAGATTGAGAAATCTCAAGATGAGTTAAGGGATGCTGAGGAAAAATTAAATCAAGGGAAAAAGCAATATGAAGATGGCAAAGCTCAATATGAAAGGGGCCTTGCAGAGCTTCAAAATAATCTTCCCAACGGACGGGGAAAAAGTCCTGAAACAATAAAATCAGAACTTCAAGCAATAAAAGACATTTTAGTAAATAATCCACAAATTGAAAAAATTTTACCTGAATTAGGTCAACTAAATAAAAATATAGAAGATCTTAATAATAAAAAAAATGAACTTGAAGGAAAATTAAATGAGCTTTTAAGTCTCCCTGAGGAAGAACAAAAAAAACATCAAGCAGAAATTTATCAGTTAAAAATTCAAATTGCAGCAATAGAAACTCAACTAAAGACCTTGGAAGAAATAAAAAATAAGATAAAGGACTTGGAAGATAAATATGGCCTAGGAGATTTGGACTTATCCAAAATAAACTTAGAAAACATAAATGCTGGCATAGAGGGTGCTGATAAATTAATAGAGGCAAAAAAAGAATTAGATAAGGCACAAATTCAATTAACTGAAGGTCAAGCCAAGTACGATATGGGAAAAGATGCTCTTGATATGGGCATGAAACAAGCTCAGGAAGGAGAGCTTGAATATAAAAAAAATTACGAAAAATATTTAGACGGCCTAAGGCAATATGAAGAAGGGCTTAAAAAATTAAAGGATTCGGAAAAAAAATTAAATGAAGCCAAAGAAAAACTTGATAAAGGTGAAATAGACTACGATAGGGCAAAATTAAAATATGATGAAAACTATAAAAAATTTATAGAAGGTAAAAGTCAGTTAAAAAGCGGTCGTGAAGAATATGAAAGGGGTCTTGAGGATTATAAAGCTGGGCTCAAAGATTTTGAAGAGGGAGAAACAAAGGGCAAAAAGCAATTAAAAGATGCCCTTTATGAAATAAATAAGGGCCAGAGAAAACTTGACAAGGGTCAAAGAGAATATGACGAAAAATCCCTTGAAGCAGATGAAAAAATAAAAGACGGCTTAGATAAAATTAATGATGCAAAGAGAATTTTAAAAATTTTATCCCAACCTTCCTATGAAATTACACCCAGGCACTTAAATGAAGACATAAATACTTATATTAACTATGCCCACAGCGTAGATCTTTTAACCCTTGTATTTCCAGCATTTTTCTTTCTAATATCAATGCTTGTATGCTGGACAACAATGACAAGAATGGTGGAAGAGAATAGAATAAATATAGGAACTTATAAGGCCTTAGGTTATAGTAACAGGCAAATTGCATCAAAATATTTCATTTACGGAGAGTCGTCAGCCTTAATAGGAGGAATAATAGGAGCTTTAATAGGGGCCTTTGTCCTAGCGAGATTAATAGGAAATTCTTATTCTGTTGATACGATTTTTGAAAAGAGATTAATTTTAAAATTTTATCCTATAAGGACCTTGTTTGCTCTTTTAGTGGGGCTTTTAGCAACGGGAATAACGGCAATGGTTTCTGTATATGCAAGTCTTAGAAATAATGCAGCAAATCTATTAAGAGGACCTGCACCAAAGGGCGGAACAAGAATTTTAATAGAAAGAATAAAACCTCTTTGGAAGAGACTTTCTTTTTTACAAAAAGTAACTGCAAGAAACCTATTTAGATACAAAAAGAGAATGATAATGACCGTAATAGGCATTATGGGATGTAGTGCACTTTTAGTTTTGGGCTTTGGAATAGAGGGTTCTGTCAAGGGAATAAAAGATAAACAATTTAAACAGATTATGAAATATAATTTGGCAGTTTTTTATGACAGAGAAATTGACGAAAAAAGTTTTGATAAATTTAAAAAGAAAATAGAAGATGACAAAAGGATAGAAGATGCTGCTTCTTTTCATATGTCAAACTTTAAAAGCGAATTTAATGAAATCAATCAGTATGTAAATGTTGTAGTGCCAGAAAACTTAGAAGAATTTTCAAAATTTTATACCTTGAGAACAAGAAAAAATAAAAAAGAAATAGAACTTACAGACAGGGGAGCTGTAATTACAGAAAAATTAAGTAAGTTAAAAAAGGTAAAAGTCGGGGACAGTCTTGAAATTAAGGATAAGGACGGAGAAACTTATAAGGTTCAAATAAGCGGAATTGCAGAAATGTATGTAGGACATAATTTGTTCATGACACCTAAGTATTATGAAAAAGTATTTGGCAAAAAATTTGTATCAAATTGTGAGGCTTTAAAACTTAGAAATCAGGAAGTAAGTAAAATATCAAAAGAATTTATGGATTATAAATGTGCAACCTCAACAATGGATGTAAGTGTATTGGAAAAAACTTTGGATAACTTTATGAGTTCTATATATCTTGTGGTGGCAACAATAGTTCTCGCATCATCAATGCTTGCAGTAATAGTTTTATATAACTTGACCAATATAAATATAGAAGAAAGAAAAAGAGAGCTTTCCACAATAAAAGTTTTGGGATTTTATCCAAAGGAAGTAACAAGTTATATTTATAGAGAAACTTGGATTTTAACAATAATAGGAATAGGAATAGGACTTTTAGTAGGAAAAATTTTACACTACGGAGTTATTCAAGTTGTAGTGCCTAATATGGCAATGTTGGATCCGGTTTTAGTGAAAAAAGCTTATTTATTTTCAGCTTTAATTACAATCATAGTTACATCTTTTGTAATGATGATTTTCCACAAAAAGCTCAAAAAAATAGATATGGTTCAAGCCTTAAAAGCACAAGAATAAAAACCTTTAAATCTTTTTTACTCATATAGTAAAGGTGGAAATTTAGTTTTTGAGAAATTTTCTTACGGACTATTGAAAATTTTAGTTTTGAATAAATAAAAATAAAGGAGACTTATAAGTTTAGTCTCCTTTATTTTTTACATATAAAATTTTACCTAAGCACTCTTTCGAAATTTTTTTGCTTGATTTCAAAATCAGTAGTATCAATATTAAATGAGCTTTTGCTATCCTTATTCGCGTGTGCCTTTATAGCATTGCCTTGATACAAGAAAGTATTGCTTGCACAAATAATGTCAGCGTAGGACCACATATTTTCATTGATATCATTGAAGTTTATTAGGCTTTTACCATTCTTTGCAATATAGTCCTTATCAACAACTCTTTTAAAGGCCTTGTTAGAAAGGGCTACAACTTCTTCTCTTGTGATAAACTTATCGCCCTCATACTTAACCTTTCCTTCTTCATAAATCTTTAGCCAGCCTTCCTTGTAGGCTGATTCAACTGCACTCGTTGCCCAGTGCCCAGCCTTTAAATTCATGTGATTGCCATTTGAATTTGAAAGATCTTGGAATCTCTTTAGAGTTGAGATCCATTCATTTCTTGTAATCTTATTTTGTGGTTTGAAGCTGCCATCATTATAACCATTAAATAATTTTGCTTCACTCACAATTTTAATAGCTTTAGTGTACCAAGCTTCTCCAATGTCCTTATAAGAAATTTTGAAATCATTATGGTACTTGTAGCCATCTTCAATTAAGACATTGGCAAGTATTTGTGCAGCTTCTGCACGAGTAAGACCATCCTTAGGTCTAAAATCACCATTGAAACCATTTATATAGCTTACTTCTTTGAAATAAGAATTATCAATAGGATTTATTTCAACTTTTTCTTGGGGGCTTATCTCACTTTTTGTTTCAGTATATAAGTGATTATAAAATCTCTCTGAATTATAGGAATGCTCCCATTCATTATCCTGTGGATTTATTGGATAATTGTGGTCATTATCTTCAGGAACCATTGGATCAGGTTTTTGTCTAGGTGAAGGACTTGGTTTATTATCATCTGGTTCATTTGGATTTTCTGGTTTTTCTGGTTTTTCTGGTGCATCTGGATTTTCTATTTTATTTTTCTTTTTTGGTTTTAGATCATCAAACTTAGCTGTAATAATTGTGTCTGCTGTAAATTTATGACGAAGCTTAAAATCAAAAGCTTCACCTGATTGGCTTTCATTTAGCCACTGAGATAATTTAGGGTCTTTTTCGCTATTATTTATGTCAATTTCAGGGATACTAACCCAAGCATTTGGATTTACATAGTAAATTTTACTATCTTTGTTATTTGCCTTTCCCGTTGGATCAACTGTGACTTTTACATAGTTGATATTATTTAGGTCAGTTTTTTCAGCCTTAGTTAAAAATAAGGGTTTATCTCCTGATGTATTGGCTTCATAAACATTTTTGTAAATCTTAATTGGTATTTCAATTACTTTTTTATCTTCACTAGCACCAAACTGTACCAATGCTCTAACCTTTACTGTATGAACAAGTTCATCTTTATCAGACATATTCTTTTCGCTACATAGGTTAAAAAGTTTTTCATCAGTTAAGGTATTTCCATTTTCATCTATAAGTTCTACATTGGCAAAAGTTCCACTATCTTTTCCTGACCAAGTAACAAGATTCATAATATCAGAAATTTTTGGTGCAAAGCTATTAGTCCACTCACCCTTAGGATCCATAAAGGATTCTGTTGTAGTTAGACTATTTGCATCAATTTCAGTCCAATCAAATTTTGCAGTAAATTTGTAATTTTCATCAATTGGTGTATTCTTGTCTAATAGGGGAGAGTCCCATTTGATAAATTCTCTTCCAAGGTCTGGTCTTATATGGTGCTTATCAGATATATCTTCACCATCTTTTAATAAGTCAGGCACTGATAACAGACCAAATTTAAGATCCTTTATAACGTCGTAATTAATTTCCTTAATTTCTTTACCTTGAACATCCTTACCGAAACAACCTCCATCAGAAGCCTTAAATGTTACTCTTACATATCCATCTGGTACAGGGTCATTAGGATTTTGACATTCAATTACACGAGCATCTTGGTAGTAGAAGTTGATTTCATCAGAACCACTCCCATTAATACCTAAGAATGTATTTGTATTTTCGTCAATATCATAGAAAAGTTCTTGCTGTGGTTTTTCATCCTTTGCCAAAACCCAACCTGGTATAGGCTTATAATTTCTGGCATCGAAGTCACGACATTGGCTAATAACTTTTTCTTGTTCAATTATGCTATTTTCTTTAATGAGTCTTTCTTTTTCTGCAGAATCTTTGGCTTTTTCTATGGCTTCCTTAGCTCTTACATCCACATAATTTACCTTATATTTACGTGTCTTATATCTTCTGTAGAAAAATTTAAAAATATTATTTTCAAATTTTGGATTTTTACTTGATATGCCAGTTTTTTGATCCACAATATTTTCAGGTTCTACACGGAAAGTTTGGAAGTAGGTGTTGTTGAATTTAACCCTATCGTTATAATCCTTGTATTCCTTGAAAATATCAGAATTGCTATGTTGCATAAACTCTTCATTAGTTGCTAAAATCCATTCTTCGTTTTGTTTGTCTCCAATTGTCGCTACTAAATAGTTGACACGCTTGTCTTCAAGTTTTTCATCTATAGGATTTTTCAAAATTGACCTATCAAGATTAAAATCTTCATCTAAGAAATAATGCTTAATCTTCACATCAACAGTGTCAGTTGGAACCCAGATGGCTTTTAAATAAATTGGACTAACCACATCATTTCCAAAGGCATAGAGTTCAGGAGCTCCTGAAATATTACGGTATTTTTTACTGTAGTCTGTGTCTAAAACATCAGTATAATTACCGTCATTATCCTTTTTATAACGGATAAGTTCCCAACCTCGAAATTCGTATCCCTTTCGTATTGGTTTTTCTGGCAATCTTAATTTTTGATGTTGGACCACTGTAAATACTTGTTTATCTACATTCTTTTCTCCACCTATAGGATAAGTTACTTCTTTTTCTTGTCCAATATCGCCCTCTTTAATTGTTTTTTTCTTTAAAGTTAGATTTTCTGTGTCGATATTTGGTAAGCTACCACCATTAGCATCAAAGGTAACCTTCCACTTGTAATCAGGCTCGCCCCATTGAGCATATAAGACTAAATTTCTTGCTGGCATGGTTTCATTGTTTTTCCATACAAGCTTTTGTCCTTTAGTATCCATGGCCCAGCCCTTAAATTCCCATGAATCTGGTATTCCCTTAGGCTTTTTCGGCTTGTGGTCTTTATCAAGATTTAATTTCTTTAAAGGGTAATCGTAGAAAACCTGAATTTTGTCCTTATCTGTATAAGATGAAGCTTCCTTTTCTTTTGATGGGTCATTGTTGAGTTTTATCTCATACTTATTTCTTGAGTATTCAAAGACCAAATAACCATTTTGCTCAAAATTTGCAACGCTGCTATCATATTCGTTTTCATCTTCCTCTAAGTCTTCAATAGGCTTCTTTAAATCTTCTTTTTCTTCTTCATTTAGTGAGTTAATTTTAGGGAAGGCATACATAAAATACATCTTGCCCTTTTGTCTTTTCTTGCCTTTATATCTATAATAAAGCTCAGGAAATGGCGTTATATCATTTCTTTCTTCATTCATTTCCTCTTGCAGGTCATAATCATCTAATTTTTTATCAAGTTTTTTACTTTTACACTTTCTCGTAAAACCTTGCAGGTCCGGCTGTGTAAAGTCATAGTCTGAATTATCTACATCAGATTTTACCATATAAAGATCATAGTCATAGTTTTGTTCGTCTTCTTCAAAACCATCCAGCAAAAAGTCTTCGTGAATTGGCATAACATTAGAACTTTCACCTTGATCAATGCCAAAGGCTATATCAAAGGGTCCCGCCTTTTTGGCAGCCACCCCTTCGCCCATAGGAATTTCTTTTGCTAAACCTTTTGTACTCAATTCCGGATAATCCACAAATTGATTGGCAGTGAGCCTATAAGGAGGGGTATCACGATAGTTACGGTTATATCTAACATCTTGCAAGATAGACCATCCTACAGAATTGTAGCCCTCTTCAAAACCAGTGACCTCCAAGATGTCATTGGGCCATAGACCCAAAAG
>CAMQDG010000022.1 GCA_946999425.1 uncultured Peptoniphilus sp. | reverse complement strand
ATTTAAAGTAATATCAGGAAAAATAACAAAAGATACCCCTGTTTTTAATATAAACAAAGGCGAAATTGAAAAATTAGGCGGACTTTATGTTATGAGGGGAAAAACTCAAATAGAAGTTTCTGAAATTAACGCAGGAGATATAGGAGCAACAACAAAATTACAATTTACTGAAACGGGAGATGCCCTAATAGATAAAAATCATCCTGTAAAATATAAGGAAATGAAATATCCAAGACCTGTTTTATACTATGCAATAGAACCAAAAACAAAGGGTGATGAAGAAAAACTTTCAACTTCCCTAAGACGACTTAGAGATGAAGATCCCTCATTTACCATTGAAAGAAACGTAGAAACAAAGCAACTTACCATTGGCGGACAAGGCCAAGTACAATTAGACGTAATTTTACAAAAACTTAAAAACATGTTCGGAGTTGAAGTTAATATAGTTCCATTTATAATTCCTTACAGGGAAACAATAAAGGGAACCTCATCAGTACAAGGAAAACATAAAAAACAATCAGGCGGGGCTGGACAATACGGAGATGTTTGGATTAGATTTGAACCATCAGAAGAAGAATTTGTATTTGCAGAAGAAGTATTTGGAGGAGCAGTTCCTAAAAACTATTTCCCTGCAGTTGAAAAAGGAATAATAGAATCAAAAGAACATGGAGTATTAGCAGGATATCCAATGACCCACTTCAAAGCAACTTTATACGATGGATCCTATCATGATGTAGATTCAAACGAAATGAGTTTTAAACTTGCAGCCAACCTTGCATACAAAAAGGGAATCCAAGAAGCAAAACCAACCCTTCTTGAACCTATAATGAGTGTGGAAGTTTCAATTCCAGATGCATATCTTGGAGATGTAATGGGAGATATGAATAAACGTCGTGGAAGAATACTTGGAATGGATCAACAAGCAGACGGAACACAACTTTTAATTGCAGAAGCACCTCAAGCAGAAATGTTTGAATATTCAATAGACCTTCGTGCAATGACCCAAGGAAGAGGAACATTTTCAATGGAATTTGCAAGATATGAAGAAGTTCCCGGACAAATAGCTGAAAAAGTAATTGAAGAAGCTAAAAAATTAAAAGAAGAAGAAAAATAAAAGATTTAAAATTAAAAACCTGCTTATAAGTTAAGCAGGTTTTATTTGTGAAAAATTATGAAAGATAAAAAAACAGTTGGTTTTACCCTATTTCTATTTGCTTTATTATGTCTTATAGGATATTTACTTTTATCTTTTTTAAAAGAAAAAAATGAAAAAGTCTTTGCTTTAGTATTTTTTCTTTGCATAATAGGACTTTTAATATTATTTATTTTAATAACAAGACCACTTATAGAAATGCAAAAAGATAAAAAAATTACTGAAGAATTAAATGAATACGTAAGAAAATATAAAAAGAATAAAAATCCTCAAGACTTTTATAAAAAACTTTTAAACATAGAAAACAAACCAAAAACAAAATATGGCAGAAATATTTATCACTTTAATTTATCAACAGCCCTTTTAAATTTAAAAGAATTTGAAAAAGCAAAAAAAGAATTAGAAAAGGTGGACTATAAAAATGATAAAAGGCTGAAAAAAATAATAGAAGGGCAAAAAAAAGTAATAGATCAAAAAGAAGAAAAAGAAAAAAATACAAAGAAAGAGCCAAGATAAAATCTCGGCTCTTTTAAATTGCTTATAAAAAAATGGTGCCGGAGGCGGGACTCGAACCCGCACGGTGTTGCCACCACCAGATTTTGAGTCTGGCACGTCTGCCAATTCCATCACTCCGGCAAGACTATGATTTATTTTAACAATATTTTTTTAATAATGCAAATAATTTAAAAAATATTCCTATGATATAATAAGTTTTGAGGTGATTAGTTTGAATAAAATATTAATAATAGATGGTTCATCCTTATTTTTTAGAGCTTTTTACGCTCTGCCCCTTTTAAAAAATAAAAAAGGAATGTATACAAATGCAATTTATGGATTTATTTCCATGGTTGAAAATGCAATAGATAAAATAAATCCAGATTACATAGCAGTTTGCTTTGATAAAAAAGGAAGGACATTTCGCCATGAAATCTATAAAGATTACAAGGGCACAAGACAAAAGACTCCTTCAGAACTAGAGCAACAGTGGCCCCTTGTAAGGAAAATTTTAGATTACATGAACATAGTTACAATAGATTCTCCCGTATATGAAGCTGATGATATTGCAGGTACTCTTGCTCAAAAAGCTTCAGAAAAAAATTTTGAAGTTTATCTTTTAACAGGAGATAAGGACTATTTTCAGTTAGTAGATAAAAATACAAAAGTCCTTTTAACAAGAAAGGGCATAAGTGATATTGACATTGTAGACGAAGAATACTTAAAAGAAAAATACAACTTAAGGGCGAATCAATTTATAGATTTAAAGGGTCTTATGGGAGATAGCTCCGATAATATTCCTGGAGTTCCTGGAGTTGGAGAAAAAACAGGTCTTAAACTTTTATATGACTTTGAAAACCTTGAAGGAGTATATGAAAACTTAGACCAAGTTTCAGGAAAAAAATTAAAAGAAAAACTGGAAGAAAATAAAGCTCAAGCCTTTATGTCCAAAAAATTGGGAACAATTATAAGAAATGTTCCAATTGAAAAAAATTTGGAAGATTTTGAAAAAAAAGACTATAATTTTGAAGAACTTTTAAAACTCTATAAGGACTTGGATTTTAACACCCTTTTAAAAAGACTTCCAGAAGAATATCAAAAGGAAAAAACTGAAACTGTTCATGAAGATATATTTGAAAGGGGAAACTATAACCTTGAGAAGCTCATAGAGGCCTCACAAGAGGAGCAAATCTTATTCTTTAAGATAATCACCGACGGAAAAATATACGAAGGCATAGAGCCGATTAAGCTTGTTTTAGGAAGTGAAAAATTAAATCCTATAATAATTGACTACAATAAAGAAAATTTAAATCTTTTAAAAAAAGTTTTTGAAGATGAAAAAATTAAAAAATTAAGCTACGACATAAAAGAAGACATAATAATCCTTCTTTACAACAAAATTGATATAAAAAATATTTATCATGACAGCCTTGTGGCAGAATATATCTTAGATTCTACCAAGACGGATTTTGATATAAATACTATATCTGGAGAATATTTTTCAGAAGGCTACAAAAGTGATGAAGAACTTTTAGGTAAGGGAAAACTAAGAAAAAAATATGAAGATTTAAGCTTAGAAGAATTGGAAAAATATTTTGTCTTTTATATAAACACCATAAAAAAAATCTATAAGCTTCAAATAGAAAAAATTGAAAATTATGAAATGACAGATCTTTACTATAATATGGAGCTTCCTCTTACAGAAGTCCTCGCATCTATGGAACTTACAGGAATAAGAACTGAAGAGAGCATTTTAAATGAAATTGGAAAAGATCTTGAAATAAAAATAAAAAAACTTGAAGAAAAAATATATGAAGAAGCAGGAGAAGAATTTAATATAAATTCTCCAAAACAATTGGGAGAAATTTTGTTTGATAAATTAAAATTTCCAGTCATAAAAAAAACCAAGACAGGATATTCCACATCAGCTGAAGTTCTTGAAAAATTAGTTGATCAAGGGGATATTGTAATAGACGTTTTAGAGTACAGAAAACTTTCAAAATTAAAATCAACTTATGTCGACGGCCTTATAGAACTTATAAATAAAAAAACCGGAAGAATTCATTCCCATTTTAATCAAACAGTAACATCCACAGGAAGACTTTCATCAACGGAACCTAATTTACAAAATATACCAATACGTTCAGAAGAAGGCAGACTTTTAAGAAAGGCATTTTTAGCATCAAAGGACAGCCTTCTTGTGGACTGCGACTATTCACAAATAGAACTTAGAATCCTTGCCAGTCTTTCAGAAGATGAAAATATGGTAAAGGCTTTTAAAAATGGAATGGATATTCACAGCAAAACTGCCTCTGAAGTTTTTGGAGTAGACATTGAAAAAGTTACAAGGGAAGAACGTTCAAGGGCAAAGGCTGTAAACTTCGGAATAGTTTATGGTATTTCCGATTATGGACTTTCAAGACAATTAAACATACCAAGAAATCTTGCAAAAGAATATATAGACGGCTATTGGGAAAAGTTTCCAAAAGTAAAATCCTACATGGAAGAAGAAATAAAAAATGGAAAAGAAAAGGGCTTTGTAAAAACAATTTTCAACAGAAAACGTGACATACCAGAATTAAAAGCAAAAAATTTCAATATAAGACAATTTGGAGAGAGAATAGCCCTAAATACCCCTATACAAGGCTCTGCAGCAGACATAATAAAAATTGCCATGGTAAAAGTTTATAAAGCCTTAAAAGAAAAGAAAATGAAAAGTAAATTAATTTTAACAATCCATGACGAACTTGTAGTAGATGCAAAAAAAGAAGAACTTGATCAAGTAAAAAAACTTATGGTGGAAATTATGGAGAGTGCAAAAGAACTAAAAGTGCCCTTAACAGTTGATCAGGAAGTAGGAGAATCTTTGTATGACACAAAATAATAAAGGACCTTTAGTAATAGGCCTTACAGGGTCAATAGCAACGGGAAAATCAGCATTGACATCAATCTTAAAAGAATTGGGCTACTATATAGTAGACTCAGATAAAATAGCAAGAAGGGTATCAGAAGAAATAGAAGTCCTTAATCAAATTGAAAAAGAATTTGGAAAAGAAGCCATAAAAGACGGACAAATAAACAGGGAATATTTAGGGGAGAAAGTTTTCGGAAATGAAGAAAATTTAAAAAAAATAAACAAAATTATACACCCTAAAGTTTATGAAGAAATAATAAAAAGTATAATTCCAGGCATAAATTTTTTGGATATTCCTCTTTTATTTGAAACCTATGAAGAAGGAAAAAGCTATGGTTTAACATTTGATGAAATATGGCTTGTCTATACACCGGAAAAAATACAAATAAAAAGGCTTATGAATAGAGATAAGATAGATGAGGACTTTGCCATAAGAAAAATAAAATCTCAAATTTCCATAGAAAAGAAAAAAGAACTTAGCAACCTTATAATAGATAATTCAGGAAGCCTTGAAGAATTAAGAGAAAAAGTAAAAAAAATAGTAAAACAAAAGGAAAAAGAATATGAAAATTTTTACAAGAAAACCCAAGTATAAATTAACAATAAGTATTTTAATTTGCATTATATTAGGAGCTTTAATAGGCGGATTTTTCGGACAAAAAAAATTAGGAGCCTTAATAGGAGCCTTAACGGGACTTCTTCTTGGAGTATTCATAGAAGGAAAAAGGTTCGGATGAAAATTATTTTTTTCATTCTCATATTTTTTATTTATGAAATCTATCAACTTTCATTTATAAAAGTAAAAAAAATAAAAATTAAACTTGGATTTAGGGCTGTGCAAATAAGTGATTATCATAACAGCCCTTTTATAAACTTAAAGCTTTTAAATAGAAAATTAAAAAAAATAAATCCTCAAATAATATTTTTAACAGGAGATATAATTTCAAGAGATACAAAAAATTTTCAAAGAGCAGAAAAATTTATAAAAACATTGAAAATAAAAGAAGATATAAAAATATTATTCGTAAAGGGAAATCATGAATATGACAATAGAAAATATGGAGAATTTTTAAAAATCTTAAGAAAACATAAAATAATACTATTAGACAAAAATCCTTTAGAATATAAAAATGTAAAAATTTATGGAGAAGACTTTGAAAATTTCCAAAACTTAAAATTGGAAAAAGGCAAAAATATTTTATTAACTCACGCACCAGAAAAGGCTCTTGACGGAAGAAATTTTAATTTAATATTAGCAGGGCATACCCACGGAGGACAGGTTAGATTTCCCATATTAGGGCAAGTAATAGGCAATAACTTTAAACTTTTTCCAAAATATTCCATGGGACTATATAAAATAAATAAAAGCATCCTCTATGTAGATGGAGGACTTGGAGGAAAAATAAATTTCAGAATTTTAGATCCTGCAGGAATTACAGTAATAGAATAAAAAAAGACCGTTAGAAAAATCTAACGGTTTTTTTATTGGCAGGGGTAGCAGGACTCGAACCCACGACACTTGGTTTTGGAGACCAATGTTCTACCAACTGAACTATACCCCTAAAGTTTGAATGCTTTTATATCTTACCAAATGAAAAAACTTTTTTCAAGATTATTTTACAATTATGTAAGCCTTAATTTCTTCAAACTTTTTTTCTCCTATACCGGGTAGGTTTTTTAAGTCTTCAATTTTTGTGAAATAATTATTTTTTCTATAATTAATTATTTTTTTAGCCATTTTAGGCCCAACGCCGGGAATATTTTGAAGTTCTTCCTCATCAGCCCTATTTATGTCTATAAGTCTTTCTCCATCCTTATCATCATCTTCCTTTATAAGAGAAGGGACTACAATTTTTTCTTCATCCTTAAGTTTTTGAGCAAGATTTAAAGAATCAAGGTCAGCATCTTCAAGAGGACCTCCTGCTTTTTCAATTAAATCTTTTAGTCTTTCATCTCCCTGAATTTCATAAAGACCAGGGTTTTTAACTCTTCCGCTTATGTGAACAAAAATTGAGGAATTTTTATTTTCGTCAAGGGTTCCGGAATTTAAAACTTTTCCGGAATCCTGTGACATTTCTAAATTTCTATTTTCATATTTTTTATAAAAAAATCCAAGGGTCAATAAAATTATCAGACCCAAGATCATAAATTCAACTTTTGAGAATTTCATCCTATATTAAGTGCAATCTCCATCATATTTGTAAAAGACTTTTCTCTTTCTTCGCTTGTAGTTTCCTTTCCAGATACAAGGCTATCTGAAACAGTTAAAATTGAAAGAGCCTTTGCTCCACTTTTATTTGCATTGCAATAAAGACCATAAGATTCCATTTCAATAGCCAGAACATCCATATCTTGCCATTTTTTCCAATTTTGAGAATCTGTATTATAAAAAATATCAGTAGATAAAACATTTCCCACATGAACAGGTAAATTTTTATTAATACATTGGTCATAGGCCTTTTTTTTTTTTTTAAAAGAAGAAATGGCACTGTAAGTTCCCTTTAAATCATATTGATCTGCAAAATTTGAATTTGTGCAGGCACCCTGTGCAAGGACAATATCATATAAATTTAAATTTTCATTTATAGCTCCACAAGATCCCACTCTTATAATATTTTCAACTCCATAAAAATTAATAAGCTCATAAGAATAAATACCTATGGAAGGAATGCCCATGCCTGATCCCATAACTGAAATTTCTTTACCCTTATATAGACCTGTAAAGCCAAGCATATTTCTCACATCAGTAACAAGTTTTGCATTTTCTAAAAAATTTTCTGCAATAAATTTTGCCCTGAGAGGATCTCCCGGCATTAAAACTGTTTTTGCAAAAGCATTATCTTTTGCATTTATATGTGGCGTAGTCATAAAAACTCCTTTTAATATTATTTTCAAGAGTATTTTATATTAATGAAGCTTTATCTTCAAGATGCTATAATATTTTAGAGGTGATTAAATGAAATTTAAAGAGAAAATAAAAGCTTATGCAAAACTTGTCATGGTTAAAGGCTTAAATATTAAAAAAGGTGATATTTTAGAAATAAACATTCCCGTAGAGAGAGCAGACTTTGCAAAAGTTTTGTGTCAAACTGCCTATGAAATGGGAGCAAAAAAAGTTTTTATAGATTATAGGGACACAGACCTTTCAAAACTTGACTACACTTACCAAGATGAAGAGAGCCTTGCTGAGGTTCCTCAATACCTTATAGATAAATCTGAGCTTAAAATAAAAGAAAAATGGAAAAGACTTTCAGTAACAGGAGAAGATCCCTATGCCTTTGAAAATATAGATAAAAATAAAATAAAAATCAGAAACATGGCAGTTTCAAAAGCCATGAAAGATTATTACGATAAAATGATGGCAAACTATATTTCCTGGTGCGTAATAGGAGCTCCCGTTCTTAAATGGGGTAAAGCTGTATTTCCCCAATATGAAAATAACGTAGTAATAGAAAGACTTTGGGATTTAATATTTAAAACTGCAAGAGTTTTAGAAGGAGATCCAATTGAAAATTGGAATGAACACATAAAAACTTTAAAAAATCGTGCAAAGTATATGACTAAAAGTAAATTTAAAGAACTTCACTATAAATCAAAACTTGGAACGGATTTAAGAGTAAAACTTCCTGAGAATTATATTTTTGAAGGAGCAGAAGAAATAAATAAAGATGGCCAAAAATTTGTTGCAAATATTCCAACAGAAGAAATTTTCTCACTTCCTCATAGACAAGGAGTAGATGGAATAGTATATGCAACAAAACCCTTAAATCACAACGGAAGCCTGGTAAAAGATTTTTGGTTTAAATTTAAAGATGGTCAAGTTGTAGATTATGGAGCAAAAGAAGGAAAAGAAGTCTTAGAAAATATTTTAACGGCAGATGAAGGAGCAAAAAGACTGGGAGAAGTTGCCCTTGTTCCATATCATTCACCGATTTCTCAAACAGGAGTACTTTTTTATAACACCCTTTATGATGAAAATGCATCCTGCCATTTTGCCCTTGGAGCAGCCTACCCAAGTTGTTTAGAAGGAAGCGAAAATATGTCTGAAGAAGAACTTTTACAAAAGGGAGTAAACGACTCTTTAGTTCACGTTGACTTTATGGTAGGAGACGAATCAACAGAAATTGTGGGCATAAAAGAAAATGGAGAAGAAGTAGAGATTTTTAAAAATGGAGATTTTGTAATTTAAAAATTTTATATATTTAAATTAAGCCTTAACCATAAACGTTAAGGTTTTTTAATTTTAAAAAATGTATTATAAAAAATTTTATTTTTTTCTCCTGAAAAAGATTTGAAAAAATGCTCTACATATAGCGTGAAAAAATAAAAATAAAAATGCTCTACATAGAGCGTAAAAAATAAAAACAAAAAATGCTCTACATAGAGCATGAAAATATATTTTATAAAAAACTTGCTTTTGTTAAAATAAAACTATAAATGAGGTTGAAAAAATGGTTAGTGAATTATTTAAAGGTCTAAGCCAAGAAGAAATTAATAAATTTATAGAAACTTCCGCTATTATTAAAAATTATAAAAAAAATGAAAATATCTTTATAGTAGGAGAGGAAGCTAAGTATTTATATATTTTAATTGAAGGTCAAGTTATAGTAGAAAGTATTGATAAAAGTGGAAAACAGATAATTGTAAATAAATTTACAAAAAGTGGTGATATTTTTGCGGAAGTATATTCTATATTAAGAAAAAAATTTGAATATAATGCTTATGCAAAAATTTCTTCAAAGATTCTTTTAATAGATAATAAAAAAATTAATAATTTTTCTGATGCCATAACAACAAAAATCTTTTTGAACTTAAATTATCTCCTTGCGAAAAGAGCTTATAAGTTAAATCAAAAGCTTATGATAATTTCAAGTTTTACATTAAGAGAAAAAATAATGAATTATTTATATCAAAATCAAGATAAGGGAGAATTAAATTTGGATTTTACTTTAGAGGAGTTGGCAGCTTTTCTTGGAGTAACAAGACCAGGGCTTTCCAGAGAGATTTCCAATATGGAAAAAGAGGGCTTAATAGAGAAAAAAGGCAAAAAAATTAAAATTAAAAATTTTAAAGCACAGTATTAAATATTTATTTGACATATTATTTATAAAAAAACCTCTATTTGAGGCTTTTTTATTTTTTTAAAGAAGGCTGACTTTATGGAAAAAAAGACCTTAATATGGTATTATTAACTAAATCAGGAGGTATTTATTTGTTAGAAAACCTAGAAAAAATTCTTCCTATAAAAGAAGGATGTAATATTGGTCTTTTATTTGGCAATTTAGATGAAAATATAAAAATAATAGAAAAAGAATTTTCAGTAAAAATTAATATAAGGGACAATAAAATAATAGTAAAGGGCCATGAAGAAAATGCTGATGATGCAATTTTACTAATCAGCAATTTAATGGAGCTTATAAGAGAAAAAAAAGGAATTGAAAGTAAAGATTTAGAATACTCCATAAAGTTAATAAAGCTTGGAGAAAAAAGACCTATTAATGAACTTTTAAATGAAGTTATAGTTTATACTTCCATGGGCAAGCCTATAAGATCAAAAACTCTTGGTCAAAAGCAATACATAGATCTTATAAAGGACAATGATATTGTTTTTGGAATCGGGCCTGCGGGAACAGGAAAAACTTATTTGGCTATGGCCATGGCTGTAAGAGCTTTTAAAAATAAAGAGGTAAATAGGATTATATTAACAAGACCTGCAGTTGAAGCTGGAGAATCTTTAGGATTTTTGCCGGGAGATTTGCAAATGAAAGTTGATCCCTATTTAAGACCTTTATATGATGCTCTTTTTGAAATAATGGGTCATGAAAATTATACTAAATATCTGGAAAAGGGGCTTATTGAAGTCGCACCTCTTGCCTATATGAGGGGAAGGACTTTAGATAGCGCCTATGTAATATTAGATGAGGCTCAAAATACTACAAATGAACAAATGAAGATGTTTTTAACAAGGCTTGGATATGGATCAAAGGCTATTATAACAGGGGATATAACTCAAATAGACTTGCCTAAGGGTAAACAGTCGGGTTTAAAAACAGTTCTTAAAATATTAAGGGATGTTAAAGGAATAGGAATTGTTTATTTAAGCAAAAACGATATTGTAAGGCATCCTTTAGTTCAGCGTATTATAGATGCTTATGAAAAGTATGAAAATAAGAAAAGTAACAAAGAGAACAAAAGATGATAGATATATATTTTGATGATAGACAAAAAAATTTTGAGATAGATAGCGGTGTTATTGAAACTGTAAAAAAATCTATTGAAGAAGCTCTTAAAATTTTAGGATTTGATGATGCGGAAGTCTCAGTTTCTTTTGTAGATGATAATGAAATACAAGAGCTTAATAGAGATTATAGAGGGGTGGATTCTGCAACAGATGTCTTATCTTTTCCCATAGATGATGAGTTCAGTAACATCTTAGGTGATGTGGTAATTAACACTAAAAGAGTTTTATCTCAGGCTGAGGAGTTCGGTCATTCAAAAGAAAGGGAGCTTTCTTATTTAACAGTTCATTCTATTCTTCATTTGCTGGGATATGACCACGAAAATGAAGAAGATAAAATAGAAATGAGAGCAAAAGAAAAAGAAATAATGGATAAGCTTAAAATATATAAAAATTGAGGTTGATAATTTGAAAAAAAACAGATTTATAGCTTCTTTTAACTACGCTGTTCAGGGAATTATTTCCGCTTTACAGACTGAAAAAAATTTAAAATTTCATTTTTTAGCTTGTCTTGGGATTTTAATTTTTTCTTTGTTTTTTGATATTACAAAGGTTGAATTTATGGTCCTTTTATTTGCAATAAGTTTTGTAATTGTAGCTGAAATGATAAATACAGCTATTGAAAGAGCTGTGGATTTAATTGTTCAGGATTACAATCCAATTGCAAAATATGTAAAAGACGTTTCTGCAGGAGCGGTTTTAATTTCCGCCTTAAATGCAGTAGTTGTTGCTTATTTTTTATTTTATAAAAAATTATCAAAACTTGGAGAAATAGGCCTTATGAAAATAAGAAACTCTTCAGATCATTTGGCTTTAGTTTCTTTAATAATAGTTTTAATACTTGTCATAATAGGAAAATATATTATGGCAAAGAAAAATGGCGGTTCATATTTTCAGGGCGGAGCAATTTCAGGTCATTCGGCAATTGCCTTTTGTGCTGCAACTATAATAAGTTTAGTGGCTCAAAAAGGTCTTATTACAACATGTTCTTTAGGGCTTGCCCTTCTTGTAGCAGAAAGCAGAGTTGAAACAGGAGTACATAAGGCAAGTGAAGCTATATTTGGTGCCATAGTTGGCATAAGTGTTGCAATATTTGCCTTTAAAATTTTTAGTTAGAGGTTTTATGGAATTAAAAAATTTAATTGAGTTTGCCCTTGAAGCAAAAGAAAAATCGACCTATACACCTTATTCTAACTTTAGAGTAGGGGCAGCTGTTGAGATGGAAGACGGAAGTATTTATACAGGAGGAAACATAGAAATTGCTTCCTATTCTCCTACAAATTGTGCGGAGAGAACTGCAATTTTTAAAGCCATAAGCGAAGGTAAGCGTGAAATTAAAAAAATAGTCATAACAGGGGACGCAAAGGACACATTTCCATGTGGAGTGTGCAGACAAGTTATTAGAGAATTTTCTAAAAATCCATTGATAGTTGTTGCAAATTCAGTGGATGATTATAAGATTTATACTTTAGAAGAACTTTTGCCCCATAGTTTTGGCCCCGAATACTTAAATAGAGGTAATGATGTTTAAATCAGGTTATGTTGGAGTGCTTGGAAGACCTAATGTAGGAAAAAGTACTCTTCTTAATAGACTAATTGGAGAAAAAATTTCTGCGGTTTCCAGTAAGCCCCAGACAACAAGAAATAAAATTTCAATAATTTATAATGACGAAGATTCACAAATAATATTTTTAGATACACCAGGAATACAAAAACCGGGAAATGAGCTTGGAAAATTTATGCAAAAAGAGTCTGAAAGTTCTTTAGATGAAGTTGATATAGTAACTTATCTTGTAGACACTTCAACAAAAATCGGAAGACTTGACAGGATGATAATAGATCTTTTAAAAAAAGCACCAAAAAATTTAAAAATTATTTTGCTTATAAATAAAATTGACCAAGTTAAAAAGGAAGAGCTTTTAGATATTATAAATCTATATAAGGATGAGCTTAACTTTGAAGAAATAATCCCCATAAGTGCAATGATGGGCGACGGCATAGAAGAATTTATGAAAATTTTAAAAGATTTATTGCCAGAGGGACCCAAGTATTATCCCGATGATATTTTAACTGACAGACCGATTAAATTTATTGTATCTGAAATAATAAGAGAAAAAGCCCTTTTAAACTTAAAGGAAGAGGTTCCTCATGGAATTGCTGTAACAATTGAATCTATGCATGACAATGAAAAGGGCTTAAGTGAAATAGAGGCTGTTATCTATTGCGAAAAGGATTCTCACAAGGGGATTTTAATAGGAAAAAACGGATCTATGTTGAAAAAAATCGGCACTGAGGCAAGACTTGACATTGAAAATTTAATTGGAGGTAGAGTTAATTTAAAACTTTGGGTAAAAGTTGATAAAAATTGGCGAGATAATGACAGAAGATTAAAAGGACTTGGCTATAAATGATAGAAACTGAAGGGATTGTATTAAATGAGCTGAAAATAAAAGAAAGCTCGAAGATTTTAAAAGTATATTCAAGGCAACTGGGACTTATTTCCATTTATGCCAAGGGGGCTTTAAGAAAATCTTCTCCTTTTACAGCTTCATCTCAAATATTTTCTCACAACAGTTACAGACTAAAAAAACAAGGGAATTTTTTCTATATACAAAAAGCAACGATAATTAGCTTAAATTATGATTTAAGAAAGGACTATGAATCTTTTATTTATGGGTCAATGATTGTTGAACTTTACGAAAAAAGTAATTTTGAGTCTGAAATAAATAAAAAAACCTTTGATTTACTTGCAAAATATTTAAAAGTTTTACCGGACAGTAAAAATAAAAAGGCAATTACAACAGCTTTTTTTCTTAAATACATTAGTTTTATGGGATTTCGTCCATCTATGGTTGGAAATTATTTTTCCATTGAAAATGGAGGAATGGTTAATGAAAATGATGTAAGCTTGGATTCTTATTTAATTAAGGAAGAAGAAAAAGAGTATTTAAAATTTTTATTATACAGTGATCTTAGTGGAGAGTATGAAAAAAATTTATCGGATGACTTTTTATTTGAAATTGTACTAAAATATATAAAGTATAATCTTGAGATAAAAGATTTTAATTCATTGAAATTGTTATAAAAGAGGGGGAGTAAATGTTATACTTTCAAGATTTAATTAAAAAATTACAAAATTATTGGATGGAAAGAGGAGCGGTTATTATGGAGGCCTACGACACTGAAAAAGGTGCAGGCACTATGAATCCGTCCACCTTTTTGAAGGCTCTTGGACCGGAACCATGGAGAGTTGTTTATGTAGAGCCTTCAAGAAGACCTGCAGATGGAAGATATGGAGAAAATCCTAATAGACTTTATCAACATCACCAACTTCAAGTTATTTTAAAACCATCTCCTGAAAATGTTCAAGAACTTTATTTAGGAAGCCTTGAAGCAATAGGAATAGATACAAAGATTCATGACATAAGGTTTGTTGAAGACAACTGGGAATCTCCCACAGTAGGAGCATGGGGTCTTGGTTGGGAAGTTTGGCTTGATGGGATGGAAGTTACTCAATTTACTTATTTTCAACAAGTAGGAGGAGTTCCCTGTCAATTGGAATCAGCTGAATTAACTTATGGTCTTGAAAGAATAGCCATGTATCTACAAAATGTGGAAACTGTTTATGACATTATGTGGAACGAAAAAATATCTTATGGAGATATTTTTAAAATAAATGAGTTTGAACAATCAAAATACAGTTTTGAAGTTGCAGATGTAGAAATGTTAAAATCACTTTTTGACATTTATGAAAAAGAAAGTTTAAGAGTTATTGATCTTGGTTTAGTTTTACCTGCCTATGACTATGTATTAAAATGTTCCCATGCATTTAATTTACTTGATGCAAGAGGTGCCGTATCTGTATCTCAAAGGGCTTCATATATTTCAAGGGTTAGAAACTTGGCATCAAAAGTTGCAAGAGGATATTTAAAACAAAGAGAAGATATGGGATATCCTTTAAAAGACAGCTTAAAGGAGGAATTTTAGTGAGATATTTACTTGAAATCGGAGTTGAAGAATTACCTGCAAGGTACGTTAAAATGGCACTTAGCCAATTAAAAGAAAAAGCTGAAAAACTTCTTAAAGAAAATTTAATAGGATTTAGTTCAACTGAGGTTTACGCAAGCCCAAGAAGACTTACTCTTTTTATAAATGATATAGATAAGAATCAAGAAGACATTGAAGAATGGGTTAAGGGACCTTCTAAAAAAATATGTTTTGATGAAGAAAATAAGCCAAGTAAACCCCTAGAAGGTTTTATGAAATCACAAGGTTTGAGCCTTGATGATATAGAGTTTAGAGAGCTTAAAGGAACTGAATATGCCTATGGTTTTATCCATAAAAAAGGTCTTTTAACAAAAGATTTATTTAAAACAGAAATAGCTAATTTAATTAAATCTATAAATTTCCCTAAAAATATGAGATGGGGCGGAAAAAATATAAGATTTGCAAGACCTATAAGATGGGTTGTTTCCATGGCAGATTCTGAAGTTTGGGAATTTGATTTTGAAGGTATTAAAGTTTCAAATGTAACAAGAGGACACAGATTTTTAGGCTCAGACAATATCCTTATAGATCATGTCAATAATTATGAAAAACTTTTAAAAGAAAACTATGTTATTTTAAATCAAGAAGAAAGAAAAGAAATAATTAAATATGGTTCTAAAAAGAAGGCAAAATCTTTGGGGGGAGAAATCTATGAAGACGAAGACCTTTTAGAAGAACTTACTTTTATAAACGAATATCCAACTCCTATTGTAGGAAATGTAAAAGAAGAATATCTATCTCTTCCTAAGGCGGTAATAACAACTCCTATGAGAGACCATTTAAGATTTATTCCTATTTATGGAGAGGATGGAGAATTGCTTCCATATTTTATAACAATTAGAAATGGTACATCAGACCATGAAGAAGTAGTAGCAAGGGGAAATGAAAAAGTCTTAGGAGCAAGACTTGAAGATGCAAAATTTTTCTACAAGGAAGATATTTCAAAACCTCTTGAAGATTATGTAGATTCTTTACATGGTTTGATTTTTCAAGATAAACTTGGAACAATGTATGAAAAATCTCAAAGAATAAAAAAATTAAGTGGTCAAATTGGAGAATACCTTGAAGTAGCTGATGAAACTATAGATGCGCTTGATAGGGCTTCAATCCTTGCAAAGGCTGACTTAACAACTCATATGGTTACTGAATTTACTGAACTTCAAGGCCTTATGGGAAGTATTTATGCAGAACTTTCAGGGGAAGAAAAAATTGTTTCCAAGGCAATTTATGAACATTATTTACCAAGATTTGCAGGAGATGAATTGCCAAAATCAACAACAGGTTCAATCCTTGCAATTGCAGATAAAATTGATACCATAGTGGGACTTTTTGCCATAGGTCTTGTGCCAACAGGTTCTCAAGATCCCTTTGCATTAAGAAGGCTTGCTATAGGTGTAATTAATATTATTCTTGAAAGAAATTGGGATGTAAACTTGGAAAAAATTGCAGATTATGCACTTTATAATTATGTTCAGGAAAATAATTTAACCTTTGATTATGAAAAAGTAAAGGGACAAATCATTGAATTTTTCAAGGGAAGACTTAAAAATATCCTTGAAGAAAGAAATATAAGATATGACATAATTGATGCCGTTATAGATGATTCAAAATCAATTGTGGATGTAAGTATAAAAGCTGATAAACTTCAAGAATATTTTAAAGAAAATAAGACAGAATTAGTTGATGCTATAAAGAGAATCCATAATTTAGCAAAAAAATATACTGAGGGAACATTTGACGTTACTCTTTTAAAAGAAGATGAAGAAAAGGAATTTTTCTCAGCTTATGAAAGTATAAAAGAATCCTTTAATGACTCAATAACAACAAAGAGATACACTGAAGCTTTAGAGATTTTTAAGACTATTGTAAAAGAAATAAACAATTATTTTGATAATATTATGGTTCTTACAGAGGATGAAGAACTTAAAAATAATAGATTGGCAATGCTTAAAGAAATTGACAATTCACTGAAAGAAGTTTTAAATATTGAAAAAATAGCGGAATGATGGTGAAAAATGGAATTATCCAAAAGACAGGCAAAAATTGTAGATATAGTTAAAAAATCTCAGCCTATAACTGGAGATGAAATTGCCGACGCTTTAAAATTATCAAGAGCAACTATAAGACCTGATCTGGCAGTTTTAACCATGATTGATATTTTAGGAGCAAGACCTAAATACGGATATTTTTACAAGGGCATGGTGGAACTAAAATCTTTCAAAGATAGGGTTAGAAATACTATTGTTGAAGATCATATGAGCGTTCCTTATGCTGTTGAAATTGGAACAAGTATTTATGATTCAATAGTTGAAATGTTTATAAATAACATAGGAACTTTATTTATTGTTGAAAATTCTTATATAAGGGGAGTTGTTTCAAGAAAAGATTTAATAAGAGCAAGTCTTGGAAATCTGGAACTTACAAAAACTCCCATAGATATTATTATGACAAGAATGCCTAATATAATGACAATAGATCCTAAGATGAATGTTTATGAAGCTGCAAAGGAACTTTTTGTTCATGAGTTTGACGGAATG
Source organism: uncultured Peptoniphilus sp. (assembly GCA_946999425.1). GTDB lineage: Bacteria > Bacillota > Clostridia > Tissierellales > Peptoniphilaceae > Peptoniphilus_B. Next base: position 3,345 of record CAMQDG010000022.1, on the reverse strand, counting down.
CCTGTAGTTGATGAGAATGGGAAAGTTCTTGGAAGATGGACAAAGACAAATATATTGGATTTATTTGTAGAATTTGGACAAATGGAGGAAAAATAATGGATAATTTTTTAAATATATTTGTTATTTCTGATTCTGTAGGTGAAACAGGAGAATTAATAGCAAAAGCTGCGGTAAAACAATTTGAATCCTCAAATTTTAACATAAAGAGATTTCCCTACCATAACAGTGTTGAACAAATAGGGCCTATTTTAGATTTAGCTGCAAAATATGAAAAATCTATTATTTTTTACACAAATGTTGTAGAGGAAACAAGAACTTTTATACAAAATAGGGCTAAAGAATTAAATTTACACATTGTAGATGTAATGGGTCAGCCTATGGCACAAATAGAAGAAATATTTGGCTATCCTCCATTGCGTGAACCAGGATTAATAAGACGACTTGATGAAAACTATTTTAAAAAAGTTGAAGCGATTGAATTTGCAGTAAAGTATGATGATGGAAAAGATCCCAGAGGAGCAAGGAAAGCTGATATTTGCCTTGTAGGAATTTCAAGAACATCAAAAACTCCTCTTTCCATGTATCTTGCAAATAAATTTTATAAAGTTGCTAATATACCTCTTGTACCAGAAGTTGGAGTTCCTAAAGAAGTTTTTGAAAAAGATGTAGATAGGGTAATAGGTCTTATATGTAGACCGGAAAAACTTATAACAATAAGAGAAGAAAGGTTAAAGTCTTTGGGACTTTCATCAGGAGCAAGATATGCAAATTTTGATAGAATCAGAGAAGAACTTGAGTATTCAAAAAAAATTATGGAAAAAATAGGTTGTATAGTTATAGATGTAACTGACAAGGCTATTGAAGAAACAGCGGAAATAATTCTTGATCATATTAAGAGAAAGGGTCTTTAATGAATTTAAGAGAAAAAAGGGAAGAACTTGAGCATTTAATTTTAAAACCTTATGCTTCTTTTGCAGATAGGACAAAAAGGGAAAAAGAAGAAGAGAAGGATTTAATAAGAACTGAATACCAAAGGGATAGAGATAGAATCATTCATTCAAAATCTTTCAGAAGACTAAAGCACAAAACTCAGGTTTTTATATCTCCCGGAAAAGATCATTTTAGAACAAGATTAACTCATACTCTTGAAGTTGCTCAAATTGCTAGAACAATAGCAAGAGCTTTGGAACTTAATGAAGATTTAGTAGAAGCAACTGCTCTTGGACATGACTTAGGCCATACACCCTTTGGACATAGCGGAGAGGCAGTACTTAATAAACTTCATCCCAATGGATTTAGACATAATGAACAAAGTTTAAGAGTAGTAGAACTTCTTGAAAATAAAATAGATAGAGTAGGATTAAATCTTACAGAAGAAGTTAAGGACGGAATTTTAAATCATAGTGGAAGCAATTTAGCTTCAAGTCTTGAAGGACAAATTATTAAATATGCAGACAGAATTGCTTATATAAATCATGACATAGACGATGCTATAAGAGCAGGAATTTTATCCAGTGAAGACTTACCTAAAGAATTAATAGAAATTTTGGGAGACACTCACTCAAAAAGAATAAACTCCATGATAACAGCCATTATTAGAAAAAGTTATGGAAAAGCTCTTATAGAAATGGATAGAGATTACTATGAAGCAACAATGAAACTAAGGCAATTTATGTTTAATAGGGTCTATTTAGATAAAATTGTAAAAGCAGAAGATGAAAAAGTTAATAGACTTTTGGAAAATTTATATCGTTTTTATAAAAAAGATTTAAATAGAATTCCTAAAGAACATTTAAAAATCTATGAAAATATAGATCATACAGACGATGATATAGTAACTGATTATATAGCAGGAATGACAGATACTTATGCTATAAATGTATTTGCAGAAATATATATTCCTAAGGGATGGGATAATCGTGAGCTTAATAATAAATGATGACGTCCTTGATGAAATAAGATCAAGAGCGGATATTGTAGATTTAATTTCTGAATATGTCAACTTAAAAAAAAGGGGCGCAAACTATATGGGATTGTGCCCTTTTCATGGTGAAAAAACCCCATCTTTTTCAGTGAGCCCCTCAAAACAAATTTTTCACTGCTTTGGTTGCCATGCAGGTGGAGATGTAATTACTTTTGTAATGAAAAGAGAAAACATGAATTTTAGAGAAGCCTGTATTTTTCTTGCAGATAAGTATGGAATTGAACTTGCAGAATCAAAACAAAACGTAAACTACAAAGAAGAAACTAATAAAAGAGAAAGATGTTATGAGGCAAATAAGCTTGCTGCCCTTTATTTTATGAATAAGCTTAAACAAAATAAAGAAGCTCTTTCATATTTGAAGAAAAGGGACATTCAAGAAAAAACAATAAACACATTTGGTTTAGGCTATGCAGATGACTCTTGGGATGGGCTAAAAAACTTTTTAAAATCAAAGGGCTTTAAGGAAGAAGAACTGACAGAATATAACTTAATAAGTAAATCGGATAAGGGAAAATATTATGACAGATTTAGAAATAGAATAATGTTTCCCATAATTGATACAAAAAAAAGAGTCTTAGGATTTGGGGGAAGGGTAATGGATAAATCAGAACCTAAATACCTAAACTCAAGAGATACAGTAGTTTTTCACAAGGGAAGGAATCTCTACAACTTAAATTTAGTTTCACAAAATAGTGAAAGAAAAAGAATTTTACTTGTTGAAGGCTATATGGATGTTATTTCTCTTTACAAAAGTGGTATAAATTATAGTGTAGCAAGTCTTGGCACTGCCCTTACAAGCGACCAGGCGAAAATAATTAAAAGATATGGACAAGAAGTTTTAATTTGCTATGACGGAGATGCAGCAGGTATAAAAGCAACTCAAAGAGCAATTGAAATTTTAAGATCTGAAGATATAGCGCCTAAAATTGTAAGCTTGCCAAACAATTTAGATCCTGACGAGTATATTAAAAAATATGGAAAAATAAATTTTGAACTTTGTTTAAAAGAAGCCAAGAATTTTATGGATTATAAAATCGAAAAAATAAAAGCAAATTTTGATTTAAATTCATCCCTTGGAAAAAGTAATTTTACAACAGAAGTGGCAAAACTTATTTCAAGTCTTAAAAATCCCATAGAAAGAGACGTTTATATTACAAAAATTTCTTCAGAATATAAAATTACAAGACAGGCAATAATGAATTATATTTCTCTTTATTCTAAAAATTATGGAGAAAGCAAAAAAAATAAATTAAGAAGCTTTAAAACTGAAAAGAAATTTATAAAGCCTAAAAGGATATTTTCAGGTAAAAATCAAAGAGAGCTTCTACTTATAAAATATGCCCTTTATAGTAGCGACTTAT
>CAMQDG010000021.1 GCA_946999425.1 uncultured Peptoniphilus sp. | reverse complement strand
AAGGTCCTTAAACTCCTTGAGATCGGCTCCATGCTTATTATATTTTTTTACAAATGCACTTGATATATATTTTGTTCCATCACTTAACTGGTTCGCATCTTTTAGTAAATTTTCAAGAATGGATGAATCATAGATTGCTTTTAAAATATTTAATAGAGAAATCTTATCTCCCATAACTTCTTCATACTCAGAATATTTATCTTCAAATGCTGTATTAGAAAAATCTACAGATTTAATTTCAGTTTCTTCAAATTCTCCATCTTCAAATAAGTCTATAAGCTTTTGGGAACTACCTATCATAATGGCAGAAATTGCCCTTAAAAATTTTGTATCTCCAATTATATTTTTAAGTTCTTTCTTTTTATTTGTTTTGTTTAGGCTACTATCTGCAATTATCTTTATTAAGTCTTCGTTATTAAATTCCAAGTCTATATTATATTCATCATGAAGATGAATTTTTAAGTCATTTATGGATTTATCAAATGAACCCTTTGTGTCAAATTTTTGTCCTTCAAAGATAAAATGTCCACGATTTTTAAGAAGATAGTGGCAAGCTAAATAAATCAGCCTAATGTCTTTTTTATTTTCATCTTCGATTAAATCCATTATTAAATGGTGTATTGTAGGATATTTTTTATGATAATCCTTGTCTTTAAAATTTTTATCATTAAATAATGTATATTTAGATTTTAATTTTTCATCTTTATCATCTCTATAAAGGTCACTATTCTCTAGTCTTAAAAAGAAATTTGAATCAACTTGTGAGATTTCTTCTGCAAATAAATCTTGCAACAAATTTATCCTTTCTTTTCTACGATTTAACCTTCTTCTTGAACCTCTTTGTGTTCTTCTTTCTTCAGCAGTTTTTGCGTCATCGAAAAGGCGAACACCCCACATCTTTTTACCATTAAATTTTGGAACATTATAGCTTTCATCTGTAACTGCCCAGCCTACTGATGCGGTTCCAATGTCAAGTCCTATGTAATATTTTAAATTTTTCATAAATACCTCCTTTTTTTGCTTGACAAGATAATAATAATGAGTTAAAATACATTTGAAATTACATGACGAGTTCAAATAAAATTAAATTGAAAACGCCGAAAGGCCGTGCGTGTGCACAACTAAACTTGGGTATCCAAGTTTTTTTATTTTGTTAATATACTTTTAATTTCAATATGTAATAACTTCCATAATACTTTAATTATATCACTAATTAACATTATGAAAAGATTTTCAAAATTTTTTTAATAATTTATACATAAAAAAACCGAAGATTTTTATATACATCTTCGGTTTTTTTTATTATTTAATTTTTATTATGTAAATTAATTTTTTTTAGACTTTTATAAAAAAAACAGAGCTTTTGCTCTGCTATTTCTAATTTGGTTTTTTCTTTGAAAAATCTATTCCCAATCTTTCTAAAACTAATTTATATCCATCACTTCCGTAGTTAAGTGATCTATTAATTCTGGATATTGTTGCTGTGCTTGCTCCTGTTTCATCTTCAATTTCATGATATGTCTTATTTTCAACTAAAAGTTTTACTACTTCAAGTCTTTGTGATATTGCTTGAATTTCTTTTACGGTGCATATATCATCAAAAAATCTATAGCATTCTTCTAAGTCTTTTAATTGTAAAATGGCTTCAAAAAGTCCATCCGTTTGTTTATTTTTTATTTTTGAATTGTACATTTTTACCTCCTAACCCGTTCACGCGTAACTATATTAACAATTTTGCACACTAAAGTCAAGAAAATTATAATTTATTATAATTATTTATTATTATTTTGTATTTTATATGTAAAAAAGCCCAAATGGGCTTTTAATTATTTTTTATTAATATTCAACGAATTTTGAAGATTTTGTTCCACAAATTGGGCAAGTTTCTTCACTTGCATCGAATGTTATATATCCGCAAATTGGGCAAAGTAAAACTTTATCAGCTTGAAGATCTTTTCCACTGTCAACGTCTTCTTTAGCTTTTAAAAATCTTACTTCATGAACTTTTTCTGCTTCTATTGCAAATCTCATTGCTTTTACCGCTTCTTTTTCTCCTTGCATTTCAGCTACTGCTATATATGCTGGATACATTTGTGTAAATTCAAATCTTTCTCCATTTGCAGCACCTTGTAAGTTTTCTGAAGTTTCTCCAATTCCAAATCCTGCACCTGATACAACTGTAAAGTCTCCCTTTACATCTTTAAGAGCATTGAAATGTAGCTTTGCATGAACTCTTTCAGCTTCACTTGTAGCATCAAAAAGTCTTTTTACATTTTTAAAACTGTCTTTTGCTGCTTTTTCTCCCCAAATTCCATATCTCATATGAGCTTGACTTTCTCCGCCGAAAGCAGATCTTAAATTTTCACTTGTCATTTGATTCATTGTTTTTTCCTCCTAAATTTTATTTTATTGATTAACCACTAATACTATTATATAAAATGTACTAAAATTAAGCAATTTAAATGCAAATAACGTGATTATTAATTAACCACGTTATTTGTAAAAATTATTTATTTTTTAATTTTTTAATTTAATTCTTTATCCATATTTTCTATTTTTTTTGCTTGTGAGTATTGAGTCAATGCATCTATTAATTCATCAAGTTCTCCGTCATTTATTGCATCTATTTTATGACTTGTAAGCCCTATTCTATGATCTGTTACTCTTCCTTGGGGATAATTATATGTTCTTATCCTTTCAGACCTATCTCCTGTTCCTATTTGATTTTTCTTTTCTGCGGATAATTCTTTATTTTGTTCTTGTATTTTCATATCATAGAGTTTTGTTTTTAATATTTTCATAGCTTTTTCTTTATTTCTAAGTTGACTTTTTTCGTCTTGCATTGAAATAACTATGCCTGTCGGAATATGGGTAAGCCTTACTGCTGAGTCTGTGGTATTTACACATTGTCCACCATTTCCTGAAGCTCTAAATACATCAATTTGAATGTCCTGTGGATTTATTTCCACTTCTACATCTTCTGCTTCTGGTAAGACTGCTACTGTTGCTGTTGATGTATGAATTCTTCCTCCGCTTTCGGTTTCTGGTACTCTTTGAACTCTATGAACTCCTGATTCAAATTTTAGCTTTGAATAGGCTCCTTTACCTTCAATCATAAATACAACTTCCTTATAGCCGCCAATTCCTATTTCATTTGTGGACATTACATCTACTTTCCAGCCGTTTCTTTCTGCATATCTTGTGTATTGTCTAAATAAAACTCCTGCAAAAAGTGCAGCTTCATCTCCTCCAACGCCTGCTCTTATTTCAACTATAACATTTCTGTTGTCATTGGGATCTTTGGGAACTAAAAGTATTTTTAATTCTTCTTCTATTTCAGAAAGTTTATCTTCGTCATCCTTTAATTCTTCTTTAACGAGTTCTTTCATTTCATCGTCAAGTTTTTCCTGAAGCATTTTCTTTAAGTCTTCTATATTTTCTTTTGTGCTTTTATATTCTTTATATTTCTCAACTATAGGTCCTAAATTGGCATACTCTATAGATACTTTTTGAAATAATTCTGAATTATTTATGATATTAATATCTATAAGTTGTTTTTCCAATTCCTTATATTTTTCTTGAAATACTTCTAAATTTTCAAACATTAACTCACCTCAATAACTGCGACTCTGTCTTTACCGCTTAAATCTTTAAATATTTTTGCCTCTGCAAGTTTTTTTATATCTTCTCCCTGATCGTAACCTATTTCAAAAATAAGAAGACCCTTTGGATTAATAAAATTTTTATAATCTTTTATAATTTTTTTATAAAATTCTAAACCATCTTTTCCTCCATCAAGAGCAAGTTTAGGTTCATAGTCCTTTACTTCTTTTTGCAAATTTAATATTTCACTTGTTTTTATATATGGAGGATTTGAATAAATTATATCAAATTTTCCCTTTACATTAGAAAATAAATCGCTTTTAAAAATATCTACATTTGTTATTTTTAAAAGTTCTTTATTTTTATTTGCAACTTCTATGGCGTTTTCTGAAATGTCAACTCCTATAAAAGTTTTTTCCCTATACATTTTTGCAAGACTTAAGATTACAGCTCCACTTCCAACCCCAATTTCCAAAAAAGTTTTTTTATCCTTTAAATATTTTTTTATGATTTCAACACTTGTTTCTGTATCAAATCTTGGGATTAAAACTGATGGATTTACATAAAATCTATCGTCATAAAAATCTGCAAATCCTAAAATATATTGTAAAGGCTCTCCCCTTAACCTTCTATCAACAATGGACTCTAATTTTTCAAAAGTATCCTTATGAATTTCTTGGTCTCCATGCCCTATTAAATATGCTCTATTAACTTTTAAAAGCTCTTCTAAGATAGTTTTACTTTCATTGTATGGGTTTGTATAGCTTATAGCTTTTAATCTTCTTACAGCGTATTCTAAAGCTTCATTTATTTCCATAAATCGCTTTCTCCCTCTTGAGGTAAGACTTCCTTTAAAGATAAAATTGCAACTTCAACCATGTCATCTGTCGGTTCTTTTACTGTAAAATATTTTTGTATTGCTAAGCCAGGAATTGATAAAACTCTTGCGATCTGTGAATCTGACTTACCTATAATACGATTAATTTCATAGGATATACCTGCTATAAGGGGAAATGCTAAAATTCTGGTAAAAAATCTTAAAATTAGATTTGGCCAACCGAAAAATGACAAAACTAAAATAGAAATTATCATTACCATAAATAAGAAACTTGTTCCGCATCTTGGATGGACTATTGGAAAAGATTGAACATTTTCTACGGTTAGTTCCTTTTTAGCCTCGTAACAATGAATTGTTCTATGCTCACTTCCGTGATACATAAATACTCTTTTTATATCTTCAAGTTTAGAAATAAAAAATAAGTAAGTAAAAAATATTATAAGTCTTATAAGCCCCTCAATTAAATTTAATAGAATAGAATTATTAATAAACTTTTTAAAAAATCCAGCCAATGTAGATGGTAAAATCATAAAAAATAAAATCGCAACTCCTAAAGAAAAAATTACTGATCCTATTTCTTTCACTTTATTTGATTTATTATGATTTTCTTCTTCGTAAAAGGATGCCGAATAATTTAATGCTCTTACTCCTGTTATCATAGCATCTATTAATCTATATGCTCCCCTTATAATCGGCAATTTTAAAATTTTATATTTTTTAGATAAATCTCTATTATTTTCTCTTTTAATTTGAATTTGTCCGTCCGGTTTTCTAACAGCCATCGCTGTTTTTGACGGTCCCTTCATCATTACACCTTCGATTAAGGCTTGACCACCTATTGTGGTTTTAAATGAATTTTTATTGTAAATTTTTTCCATATCTTTAATTTTTATAAAATAAAATGGGAAGTTGTTCACAACCTCCCAAAACATTACTTTCTTCCGAATTTCTTGTTGAATTTTTCAATACGTCCACCGTGATCGCTGAACTTTTGTCTTCCTGTGTAGAAAGGATGACATTCTGAGCAAACTTCAACTTTTAATGTATCTTTTACCGAACCTGTTTTAAAAGTATTTCCACAAGCGCAAGTAACTGTAGCTTCTTTATATTCCGGGTGTATTCCTTGTTTCATCATTATCCTCCTTTACAATCTCAATTATGTGATTTTATCACATTTTTTTTATTTATACAAGTAAAAAGCTGTATCATAGATACAGCATTTAAAATCCTTTAAATTATTTGTTAACTGATTCTTTTAGTGCTTTACCTGCTCTAAATACTGGTGCTTTAGATGCTGGAATTTTAATTACTTCTTCTGGATTTCTAGGATTTCTTCCTTCTCTTGCTTTTCTTTCTCTAACTTCAAAAGTTCCGAATCCTACAAGTTGAACTTTTTCTCCCTTTGCTAAAGCTTCTTCTACTGAGTTTAAAAATCCGTTTAAAGCCATTTCAGCGTCTTTTTTAGTTAAATTGCTTTTTTCAGCAATACTTGCAACTAATTCTGATTTGTTCATAATTATCCTCCTAATATTAATTAAAGTGATTAAACACTATAGATGCAATGCACCTGATTGATTTAATTATACAATATGTTAACTTAATTTACCATAGTTTTTTTGATAAATCACGTTAATTTACCCATTTTATCTATGTTTTTTAAAATTTCATCAAAAGTCCAATATCCTTTTTTTATCCCAGACCTTATTTTAGTAAATATAGAAAGAAACTCTTTAGAAATTTCATCTAAACTTTCTTCAACTTCTATATTTTCTAAATTTTTATCCAAATCATTAATGGTAAAATCAATGCTTTTAGGAATAAAAATACAAGAACGATGGTTTACTTCTTGCCTATCAAGAAGATAAATAGGTATATGCTCGTGAATTTCTGACTTTAGACCTGCATCTGTAATTAAATATACTTTATACTCATCTCCATAGATGTCTGAAAGTATGAGTTTCATTTCAGATAAGATTCTCTTATTGTAAACTTGAGTGATTATTATATCCATTTTTTTATTAATATCAAGGTCTGTCATATCAAGGGCATCAAGCAAAATAAAACCCTTTGAGATATCTCTTTTAACTATGTTTAAAGCAGGTTCTATAAAAGATATTCCCGATACTAAATTTATATCCACTCCACTTTCTATTAAAAGTTTTACGGTTTTTTCTGCAACAAGGGGATGACCCGGCACAAAATAATTACAATTTTTTTCATCAATTAATTTTTTTACTATTTTTAAATAAACTTCATCAAAAGAATTTTCTTCTTCATAAAATTTATCAAAACTTTCAAAATCTATTTTATTTTCTTTAAAATATTGAACGGCTTCTACTTTATCTGTACGCAAAAAATTTTTCAAACCATTATTCATAATTTTTATTGCCTGTAAAGTAAGTTCTTCTGAGGAACCTGCGCCAAGACCAACTATATTAATCAAGTTTTTTCCACACCTTCTCTATATCTTTTCTTTTCTTATCCGGAGTTTTTAAAGTATTTGAATAACCCATAGCTATAAGTAATCTTATTCTGCCTTTTGCTCCTAAAATATTTTTTATTTTTTCTTCATCAAACATACCTATTATACATGTTTCAAGTCCTAACTCCTGTGCCGCTAAAGTTATATAAGAGGACAAAATCCCAATATCAACACTTCTATAATCTTGATCTTTTAATTTCGACCCAACTTTTGCAGTTAAATTATATCCTTCTTCTTCAATTACAAAAATAGTATCCGCTTTTTCTATAAATCCGTTCATATTTAAGCTTCTTGCTTGACTTATTTTTTTTGCAGTTTCTTTTCTTGTTACATATATTTTATAGGGCTGTGAATTACAAGCTGATGGGGCAAGATTTGAAAGCTCAATTATTTTTTCTACTTTTTCTTTTTCTACTTGTTTGTCGGAAAAATTTCTACAACTGAATCTTTTATTTACTAGTTCTTCAAAATTCATAATAGTTTTTTCTCCATTAATTTATTTACAACATTTATAAGAGCTATTTTAATGTGCTCATAAGTTAAGCCACCTTGAAAATATACAAAATAAGGTTCTCTCATAGGTCCATCTGCTGAAAGTTCAATGGATGAACCTTCGATAAAATCTCCTGCCGCCATTATAACTTGTTCTTCATATCCTGGCATATCCCAAGGCGTAGGAGTGAACTGCGAATCTACTGGACTTGTTTCCTGAATGGCTTTACAAAATTCTTCTAGTCTTTCTTTTGTTTTCAATTCTATCGCTTCAATAATATCGCTTCTCTTATCTGACGAAGCAGGAATACATCTATAGGAAAATTTCTCAAATATAGCTGCAAGCAAAAGTGAACCCTTTATAGCATCTTCAACAACCTTGGGGGCGATAAATAAACCTTGTAAAATTTGTCTTGTAATTCCAAAAGTAAGTCCGCATTCCTTTCCTATTCCAGGTGCAGTAAGTCTATTGGCACATCTATTTATAAGCTCACTTTTTCCTACAATATAACCTCCACTATAAGCAAGGCCTCCTCCAGGATTTTTTATTAAAGAGCCTGCCATAATATCAGCTCCCACTTCACTTGGTTCCTTAAATTCAGTAAACTCTCCATAACAATTATCTACAAAAATAATTGCATCTGGAAGTAACTCTTTTACAATTTTAATTCCTTCTTCGATTTCTTCAATTGTTAAAGCCCTCCTATCGGAATATCCTGTTGACCTTTGAATTGCAACTACTTTTGTATTTTTTCTAATTGCTTTTTTTATATTTTCACGACAAATTTTATTTTCTTTAAGCTCGCAATAAGAAAAATCAATTCCCATTTCTTTCATGGAAAGAGCTTCATTTCCACTATATCCTATTACTTTTAAAAGAGTGTCGTAGGGTTTGCCGCTTATATATAATAAATGATCTTTATTTTTTAAAATTGAAAAAAGTGCAAGGCTTATGGCATGAGTTCCAGAAACAATATTTGGTCTTACTAAGGCATCTTCAGTTTTAAAAACATCTGCATAAATGCTTTCAACTTTTTCTCTACCTATATCTCCATAGCCATATCCAGTTGTCCAATTAAAATCAGTAGCCGTAAGCTTATTTTTTTGCATAGCTTTTAAAATTTTAAGCTGATTATAAAGTGCTATCTCTTTTCTTTCTTCAAATCTATCATTTAGTTTTGATTCAACAGAGTCTACTAATTCTAAAACTTCTCTATTTACTTCAAACTCTTTTTCCATTAAATCATAAAAATTTTTCATCTATTTTTTCAAATAACCTTTCTTCTTTATCTTTAAAAGGATCAAACCAAAATATTCTTTCATCTCTTCTAAACCATGTAAGCTGCCTTTTTGCATAATTTCTTGAAAATTGCTTCATTTTTTCTTTTGCTTCGTCCAAACTTATATTACCCTTTAGAAAATCTATAACTTCCCTATAGCCTATTGCTTTCATTGAAGTTAAATTCTCATCAAAGCCTTCTTTTAAAAGTTCCCTTACTTCATCTATGAAGCCCATTTCAAACATCTTATCCACTCTTTTATTTATTCTGTCATATAAAATTTCTCTGTCCGTATTAAGGCCTATCATAAGTAAATTGTAAGAATCATTTTTCTTTCTAAAATTTTCCGTTTCTTTTTTACCCTGAAACTCAAAAATTTCAAGAGCTCTTATAATTCTCTGTTTGTTATTTGGATGTATTTTTAATGCAGCACCCTTATCTTTACAATAAAGCTCCTTATAAATTTTTTCCAAACCTTCATTTTTTATTCTATACTCAAGATTTTTTCTGAAATCTTCATTTTTTTCTGTTTTTTGCATAGAAAAATCATAGACAATGGAATTAATATAAAGTCCTGTACCTCCAACAATAATTGGCAATTTATTTTTATTATTTATATAAGAAATTTTTTCCTTTGCAAGTTTTTTAAAATCATCTACGGAAAAATCTTCATCTGGATTTACAAAATCTATTAAATAATGATCTATTCCTTCCATTTCATCTTTTTTAATTTTTCCTGTTCCTATATCCATTTTTTTATAAATTTGCATAGAATCAGCGGAAATTATTTGTCCCTTATATTTTTTTGCAATTTTTATTGATAAGTCAGTCTTTCCTATTCCTGTAGGCCCTGTTATGACAAGTAAGTTTTCTTTCATTCTCTTAAAAATAATCTTTCTATTCTACTTTTAGTAATTTCTATTACAGTTGGTCTTCCGTGAGGACAAGTATATGGAGTTTGACACTTAATTAAACTTTTAATTAAACCGTCAACTTCAATGGAACTTATTTTATCTCCAGCCTTTATTGATGCCTTGCAAGCTTTTCTCATTATTCTATAGGGATACACTTTGTATAAATTATCATGAGAATCCCTTAAAAGATCATGAATAAAGTTTTCTGTCTCAGGTTCTTTAAAAAGAACAGGTATCTCTCTTAAAATAAGACTGTTTTCTCCAAATTCTTCCATTTCAAAACCTAATTTGCTTAAAGTTTCTTTACTCTTTATAAAAACTCTTCTTTCACTTTCATCTATGTTTATAATTATGGGTTTTAAAAGTAACTGAGTGATCACTTCTGATTTTTCATATTGATTCTTAAATTTTTCATAATTTATTCTTTCATGAGCAGCATGCTGGTCTATTAAAAAGAATTTATCAGAGTTTAAAGCCTCCATAATTATAAAAGTATTAAATAAAATTCCGACAAAATCAGAGTTTAAAAGTTTATAAGTTAAATCATTTTGCTTGTATAATTCTTCTTTTAAATCTTCGTTTTTTTTATCTTTTTCATCATCTGTAAAATATTCTTCTTTTTCATCTTCAACTTTAAAATTTTTATTAAAGTCTTCCACAAAAATATTTATTTCATGAATTTCATTTTCTCTTGGTGTATTTTCTTGATTTTCCTCTTTTTTTTCAAACTTTTCGATTTCTAAATCAAATTCTTCCTCGTCATTTGTATTAAAATCAAAAATAGTCTTTTCTTCCTCCGTCTTATCATTTGTATAATCAACTGAAATTACAGATCTGTTATTAAAAAGTTTATCTTCAACTATTTCCGATAAAATTGTTGTTAAATGATTTTCCTTAGATAGCTTTATTTCGTGTTTTTTAGGATGTATATTTACATCAACCATATCTGGTGGAATTTCAACGTATAAGATAAAAACAGGAAATCTATTTAAGGGTATAAGAGATTTGTAGTTTTTTTCAATGCTTCGTGCTATTTCTAAATTTTTTATATATCTCCCATTCATAAAGACATATTCATTGTTTCTTGAAGACCTATAAAGTTTATTATTTGATATAAAACCTGATATTTTATATTTTTCACTTTCATAATCAATTTTTATTAAATTTTCCGCTATATCTCGTCCTAAAATAGAAAAAATATGATTTTTATAATTATTAGTAGCATCTGTATTTAAAACAACCTTATTGTCACTTACAAGTTTAAAAGCTATCTCTGGTTTTGAAAGAGCAATTTTACTTACAACCTCATAAATGTAACTTAATTCAATTTTATTTTCTTTTAAGTATTTTTTTCTCACTGGTGTATTATAAAAAATATCTTTTACAAAAATTGTAGTTCCCCTTGAAACTCCCACATTATAACTTTTTATAATTTCTCCATTATTTAAAACAATTCCACTTCCAACTTTATCATTTTCACTTTTACTTATAGCTTCCACTTTTGCAATATGAGCAATACTTGCAAGGGCTTCTCCCCTAAAGCCTAATGAATGAATCTTATTTAAGTCCTCTGCTGTTTTTAATTTTGAAGTTGTATGTCTTAAAAAAGCAAGATTCAAATCACTTTTATTCATTCCCAGACCATCATCAGAAATTCTTATATAGTCTGTGGCTTCTTTTTTTAATTCTATAAATATATTCTTCGCCTCTGCATCTATGGAATTTTCAATTAGTTCTTTTACAATTGAAGCTGGATTCTCTATTATTTCTCCCGCTGCAATTTTTGATATAGTATTTTCATCTAATATATTTATCATTTTAATTCCTTTGAGTCTTTTACAATTTCATATAACAAGTTAATCGCTTCTTTAGGTGAAAAATCATCAGGATTAATATTTTGTAATTTTTCTAAAAAAGAATCTTTTTTAATGTCAAAAATTGACTTTTGACTTACTGCTTTTTGATGTTTTTTTATGTTTACATTAAATTTATCATTTTCTTTTTGAGTTATTACCTTTAAAATTTCTTGAGCCCTATTTAAAATATCCTCATCTATTCCAGCAAGTCTTGCAACATCAATTCCATAAGAATTATCTGTCCATCCTGGTATTACTTTTCTTAAAAAAATAATATTATTCTCTTCTTTCTCCACTTCCATGGTTAAATTAGAAATTTCCTTATATTGTTTCTCAAGCTTTGAAAGCTCGTGGTAATGAGTTGCAAATAAAGTTTTTGCGCCTATTTTATTTACAATAAATTCTATTAATGCCCAAGCTATAGATAGACCGTCATAAGTTGATGTTCCTCTTCCTACTTCATCAAGAATTACTAAAGATTTTGAACTTGCATAATTAACAATGTTTGCAACTTCTTTCATTTCAACCATGAAAGTTGAGTCGCCTTTTGCTAAATTATCACTCGCTCCTATTCTTGTCCAAATTCTATCCACAATGGAAATATCTGCAAATTCGCAGGGAACAAAAGAACCTATTTGTGCCATTATTACAATCAAGGCAACTTGTCTCATATAAGTTGATTTTCCAGCCATATTAGGTCCTGTTATAATATGAAGCATATTATTTTCTTGATCAAGTAAGGTATCATTGTCAATAAAAACATCAGATCTGTTGTTGTATTCTACAATAGGATGTCTTCCGCCCTTAATTTCTATTTTACCAGCTTCATTTATATTCGGTCTTTTATATTTATTTTCTACGGCACTTTTTGCCAAAGAATATAAAGAATCTACCATGGCAATAACAAGAGAAAGATTTTGTAGTTCAAATATTTTTTCAATGGTAAAATTTTTTAATTCATCAAAAATTTTAGCTTGAAGACTTAATGCATCATCATGAGCTGATAAAATTTTTGACTCCATTTCTTTAAGCTCAACTGTAAAATATCTTTCAGAACCTACTAAGGTTTGCTTTCTTATATAATCATCAGGTACATTATCTATATAGGACTTAGT
Source organism: uncultured Peptoniphilus sp. (assembly GCA_946999425.1). Taxonomy (GTDB): domain Bacteria; phylum Bacillota; class Clostridia; order Tissierellales; family Peptoniphilaceae; genus Peptoniphilus_B. Next base: position 10,158 of record CAMQDG010000021.1, on the reverse strand, counting down.
AACTTCTATAAAGTATCCTAAAATTTTATTATACTTAACCCTTAGCTTACTAATTCCAGTTCTTTCTTTTTCTTTTTCTTCAAGATCCAATAAAAATTGTCTACCATTATTTGAAAGTTTAAATAATTTATCTAATTCTTCATTATATCCATCTTTTATGAATTTAGTTTCTTCAAATTTTAAAGGTGCTTCATCTACAATTATGTTCTCTATTTTTTCTATTAATTCATCAATAGGATCAATAAATTTTGCAAGATCCTTAAAAATTTTTTGTTCAGAACTTTCAAATAAGACTTTTAATTCTTTACTCTTTATTAAAGATTCTTTTAAAGATGTAAAATTACTTGGATTTACATTTTTTAAAGAAATTTTTCCACAAAGTCTTTCAATATCAATTAAAGATTTTAAAATTTCTTTAGTTTTATCCATAAAAATAAAATCATTTATAAAGGCGTCAATAAAATCTTGCCTTTTAATAATCTTTTCTCTATTAACTAAGGGCTCACTTACCCATTTTTTTAAAAGTCTCGCTCCCATCGAAGTGTTTGTATAATCTAAAGTTTCTAAAAGAGAGCCCTTTTTACTATTTGTATTTAATCCCTTAATAACTTCTAAATTTTTAAGAGAGCTTTCATCTAAAATTAAATAATCGTAAGCCTTAAATGGTTGGATTGAGTTAATATGGTTTAACTTTCTCATACTCATGTTAATAAGATAGTCAAACAACATTAAAATAGATTTATTTTCAAAAAAATCATTCTTTTTTAAATCTTTTTTAAGATTTTCATTTAAATTTTCTTTTATTTTATTTAAATCAATCTCTCTTATTTTGTCTTCTGAATAATAATTTACCAGCCTATCTTTAATAAATTTTAAATCTTCATTTTCATTTACTATTACTTCTTCTGGATTTAATTTTTCAAATTCAATTTCTGTAAATTTCAAAAGTTCCTTTTTACTCAAAAAAACTTTATCCGTTACACTAAGTTCACCAGTAGAATAATCTACATATGAAATATATAGGGACAAATTTTTTATATAAATACTTAACAAATAATTATTTTCATCATTTTTTAAATATTCTTCATCAGTAAAAGTCCCAGGAGTTATAACACGAGTTACCTGTCTTTTAACTATGCCTTTTGCAAGTTTCGGATCTTCCATTTGATCACAAACAGCAACCTTATAACCTTTTGCAATTAACTTTGAAATGTATTGATTTACAACATGATGGGGAATACCACACATTGGAATTTTTTCATCAAGTCCTCCCCCTCTGCCTGTTAAAGCAAGATCAAGTTCCTTAGATGCAATAAGTGCGTCATCAAAAAACATTTCATAAAAATCTCCAAGTCTATAAAAAAGTAGAGCCTCTTTATATTTTTCTTTTGTTTTAACATATTGTTGCATCATGGGAGTAAGTTTTTCTTCTTTCAAATTATCTCACCTATTAATGAAAATGTATTTGCATCCGTAATCTTTAAAGGAATTATTTTGCCTATTAAATCTACACTTCCCTTAAAGTTTACAAGTTTAAATTCTTCCGTTCTTCCGCTTAGTGCTTCTTTATTTGTTTTACTTACATCTTCAACTAAAACTTTCTTTACCTTTCCTATTTCAGCCTTGTTCTTTCTTAATTGAATAGGATATAAAATATCAAGAAGTCTATTAAATCTTTGATGTTTTATAGCTTCATCAATTTGCTCTTTACTTGCTGCTATTGTCCCTTCTCTCATGGAATATATAAAAGTAAAAGATGAATCATATTCAACTTTCTTGCATAAATCTATAGTTTCAAGAAAATCTTCTTCAGTTTCACCAGGAAAGCCAACCATAATATCAGTTGATAATGCTATCTCAGGAACAATTTCTTTTATTTTATAAATTTTTTCTAAATATTGATCTTTTGTATAATGTCTATTCATAAGTTTTAAAATTTTACTTGAACCCGCTTGAACAGGTAAATGTAAAAAGTTTGAAAGCTTATCAAGATCTCTAAAAGCATATATTAACTCATCTGAAAAATCTTTTGGATGAGAAGTCATAAATCTTATTCTTTCAATACCGTCCACTTCATTTATCATTTTAAGAAGGTCTGTAAAAGTATATTTTTCATCTAAATTTTTCCCGTAAGAATTAACATTTTGGCCTAAAAGAGTTACTTCTTTTGTTCCATGAGCTGCCAAATCTCTTATTTCATTTAAAATTTCCTTTGGTCTTCTGCTTTTTTCACGTCCTCTTGTGTAAGGCACTATACAATAGGTGCAGAAGTTGTTGCAACCATACATTATATTTACAAAACTTTTAAAATTATAAAGTCTGTTGGCACCTAAATTATTATCATCATTTGTATAGTTTTCTTCAATATCTATAACTTTTTCATTATCCTTATAAACCTTTAAAAGTAATTGGGGAAATTTGTAAATATTATTTGTTCCAAAAATTATATCTACATTTTCAAATTTTTCTTTTACAATATCTCTGCTTTCTTGTCTTTGCATCATACAACCGCAAACGCAAACCTTTAAACTATTTTTAAGTTTTTTTAAATGTTTAAGCTCCCCTAATTTTCCATAAACTTTATCTTCCGCAGATTTTCTTATGGAGCAAGTGTTTAAAATTATTAAATCAGCCTCATTTATATCTTCAATAATTTGAAAATCCATTTGTTCTAAAAGCCATGATATTTTCTCGGAATCATGAAAATTCATTTGGCAACCGTAAGTTAAAATTACAGCCTTTTTATTTTCAGTATAACTTTTTAAATTATATAAAATTTCACTTAAATCATCTTTTTTATAATCAATTAATTCTAAATTTTCCATTAAAACCTCACATTCAATACTTAATTATACCATAGCTATAATAAATAAAAAAAATAAACGTCCTAAGACGTTTATTAATTAATTAATTTTTTTCATTTTTTATCAGCTTATATGTCAAAATAATCATCTATTATGGAAATCCCATATTGATATAATTTTTTTGAAATTCTTTTCGCAATTTCAATTCTCTTATAAACCTGTTCTTTTTTTATATTATGCCTTTTCCATGAGCCTCCGCCCCCAAAATAATTAAGCATTATAGGCTCTAATCTGTCAACAGTATTTGCAAAAAGAGCTTCATCAGTTTCACATTTATCAAATTCCAAAAATAAACTTTTTAAATATTTGCCATTTGAAGGTAAAGAAAAAATTTTGTTTGCAGCTTTCATTTCTCTTTCATACTTATCCTTGTATCCTTCAGTATCATAGGCAAAAGTATCTCCTGCATAAATTTCTACTAAATCATGAACAAGAAGCATCTTCACAACTTTATTAATATCTATTTCCCTATCAGCATAATCTTTTAATGTTAAAGCTGCCAATGCCACATGAAAAGAGTGTTGAGCATCATCTTCAAAGGTTACCTTATCTAAATTTAAAGATTGCCTTTTTACTCTTTTCATCTTGTCAATCTCAAGAATAAAATTTATATCATTATTTAAATTTTCCATTTTTATACCGCAAAAGAATAATAACTGTCGCTTTTATATCTATCTAAATCATAAGGAGAAAAAATTCCTTTATCTGTAACAACTCCACTTACAAGATGAGCTGGAGTAATATCAAAAGCAGGATAATAGCCCTTTACTTCAGGAATAGTATGTCTAATTCCATTTGCCATTAAAACTTCTTCTGGATCTCTTTGTTCGATTTTTATTTCTCCTGCACTTTTTGCGCTATCAGGTATTCCTGTAACAAAATATGGAATCCCTAAATATTTTGCAACAATAGCCATTTGGAAAGTCCCAATTTTATTTATTACAGAACCATCTCTTGTAATTGTATCTGCTGCAGAAGTAAATACATCAATTTTCTTTTCTTTCATTGTTACAGCAACCATATTGTCTGTGATAACAGTTGTATCAAAGCCCATTTGAGCACAGCAAGTTGCGGTAAATCTTCCGCCTTGTAAAAATGGTCTTGTTTCAGGCACGAAAAGTTTTATTTCTTTATTTCTTTTTCTGCACTCTTTAAGCATCATACCTATAATTGTTTCTCCAAAACATTGAGTCATAACTTTACCATTGTCGGGAAACATATCAACCAAATAATTTGCTACTTGACCTATTCTTTGATATCTTTGTTCCATTACTTTTACAGTGTAATCTCTAATAAGAATATCAAGATTATCTGCATCAAGTTTATCTTTTACAGCTTCTATGCATCCTCTTCCCACTTCTACCATTCTTTGAGAAGTAGTAGGTCTACTATGTCCTAAAGTTTCGGCAGCCTCTTGTAGATATTTAAGTCTTTCTTCTTTTGTCTTATCTAAACATTCATAAGCTGCAAGAGCCATACCCATGCCGGCAGCAGTATAGGGACCTGCACTTTGAGTAACCATAGCTCTAATTGCATCTCTTACTTCTATATAATTTTTACATTCAACAAATTTCACTTCTCTTGGATAAATTCTTCTATCCAAAATTTTTACAAGACCTTTTTCATACCATGCAACATTTTCAAATTTCAGCATAAAAGCTAAACCGTCATCAATTCTTGTCATAATTCCTCCATATAATTTTTATAATTTTAATTTAATATAAGTATAACATGTTTAAAATTTTACAAATAAAAATTTAAAAAATATAAGCTTAAAAAATTTAAAATCTTATAAATTTTGTAAAATTAAACAAATTTAATGATAAAATTATAAATAAGATAAAATTTAAAATAATGTTAAAAAAGAAAGGAATCTATTATGACAAAATTTGGAATTATTGCAGGTACCGGCTATGACAATATTTTAGACGGTTTTGAAAAAAAGATATTTGAAACTGCATATGGACAAGCAGAGGGAGCAATTAAGGGTGATGTTGTTATAATGCAAAGACACGGAAAAGGTCATAGCGTTCCCCCTCACAAAATAAATTATCGTGCAAATATTCAAGCCATGAAAGATTTGGGAGTTCAATATATTTTTGGTATTTGTGCTGTTGGCAGTGTAAAAAAAGATTTGCCACCGGGAAGTTTGATTTTAAACAATGATTTTTTAGATTTTACAAAAAATAGAATTACAACTTTTTTTGACGGTGATGACGGAATTGTAGAACACTTAGAAGTTAGCGAACCTTATAATGAAGAATTAAATGATTTATTTATAAAAGTTGCAAAAGAAAATAATTGCAAGATAAATGGAAAAGGCGTTTATGTTTGTACTGAAGGTCCAAGATTTGAAACAAAAACTGAAATAAAAATGTATCAATATTTAGATTGCCACGTTTGTGGTATGACAAATGTTCCTGAAGTTCTTCTTGCAAATGAAAGACAAATTGTCTATTCCTGCTTAAGTTTTGTAACTAATTTCTGCACAGGTGTAGGAGGAGAAATTAGTGAAGAAGAAATTAAGTCCGTTAATTTCGACAAGAAAAAATTACTTGATACAATTTTAAAAACTTTTGAAAGTCCTGAAATATTAAAAATAAAATCAAAGGCTAAGCTAATTTAAAACATGAAAAAAAGCTCTTTACAGTTTAAATAGTAAAGAGCTTTTAATTTAAAAATTTAATATTAATAATTATTTGCCATTCTCACATAAGGATTATATTTTCTTTCATATCCTATTGTAGTTTTAGGACCATGTCCCGGCAAAACTATTGTTTCGTCAGGAAGCTGCATAAGTTTTTTCAAAGAAGAAAAAATTTCTTTTTCATCTCCTCCTGGAAAATCAGTCCTTCCCATAGAGCCTAAAAATAGAGTATCTCCTGAAAAGAGAATATTTTCAATTAAAATGCAAACTCCTCCTTTTGTATGGCCTGGAGTTTCAATTATTTTAAACTTCAAATCTCCTAAAGATAGTTCTTGCCCATCTTTTAAATAAAAATCTCCTTTTACATCCCTTATATCAAGTCCCAACATAGGTCCGAAATAAGTTGAGTTTGTTTGGAGCATTTCTTGGTCTTTTTCATTAATATAGACTTTTAAATTATATTTTTCCTTCAATTCATATAAAGCGCCTACATGATCTGGATGACCATGGGTCAAAATTACAAATTTCGGTTTTAAATTATTTTTTTCTATTGTGGAAATTATTTTTTTTGCTTCAGCTGCCGGATCTATTATTACGGCATTTAAATCTTCATCACAAACAATGTAAGTATTTGTAGCAAAATTCCCAAGTTCCATTTGTATTACTTTCATTTTTACCTCAAAATGTTTTTTCAGAATCAAGCAAAATTGTAACAGGACCATCATTTATTAAAGTGACTTTCATGTCAGCTCCATATTCTCCCTCTTGGGTATAAATATTTTTATTTTTTGCTTCTTCAATAAATTTTTTATAATAGTATTTCCCATCTTCAAAACCTGCTGCGTTTTGATAGCTGGGTCTATTTCCCTTTCTCGCATCTCCATATAGGGTAAATTGACTTACAACTAAAAGTTGACTTTTTGTATCAATGATTGATTTATTCATAACTCCATTTTCATCATCAAAAATTCTAAGTCCCGTAACCTTTCTTAAAATATAGCTTAGGTCTTCTTCCTTGTCGCCATCTTTTATTCCGAGCAAAAGTAAAATTCCTTGATCAATTTTTCCTATTAAATTACCATCCACTTCAACTTTTGCAGATTTTACTCTTTGAACAACCGCTCTCAAATTATCACGCCTTTACTCTATATACATCAAATACATGCTTTATTCTTTTTAACTTATCCATAAGTTTTTCAAGATCTGCTATAGATTTTATTTCAACTCTTATATCTACAATTAAATCTCCGTCTTTTCCTGTCCTTGCATTTAAAGAATTCAAAACGAGTTTAGAATCATTTATCCTTCCTGCAATATCTGCAATAACATTTGGTTTGTCCATTGCCTGAGCTTCAATTTCAGCAGCATATCTTCCACTTTCATTGCTACTCCATGAAACTTCTATTATTCTATTTTTCTCTATATCTTTTAAATTTGTACAATCAGCTCTATGAACGGAAACCCCTCTTCCAATTGTTACATAGCCTATAATTTTATCGCCAGGAACAGGATTACAACATTTTGCAAAACGAACTTTAACATCATCTAAGCCGTCAACAACTATTCCGCCTTTTGATTCACGTCTTTCATTTTGTTGTTTAGGAAAAACTTCATCTATATCATCTTTATGATTTCTCTTATATATATCTACAAGCTTTGCAGTTACTTGTTTTACAGTTATTGAACCAAATCCAACCGCTGCATATATATCATCAAGAGTTAAAACATTGAATTTAGATCTTACTTCTTCAAGAGCTTCATCTTTCATAAATTCATTCACTCGATATCCAAGACGTTTTGATTCTTTTTCAATCATGTCTCTTCCTCTTTCAATGTTTTTATCTCTATCCTTTATCTTAAAATATTGACCTATTTTTTTTCTTGCTTGAGGACTTTTTACAATATTCATCCAATCCATGGAAGGACCTGAATTTGGATTTGTTATTACATCAACAATATTTCCGCTTGTAAGTTTATAAGTTAGGGGAACTATCCTTCCATTAACCTTTGCTCCTACACAGGTATTTCCCACATCAGAGTGAATTCTATAAGCAAAGTCTATTGGAGTTGAGCCTTCCGGAAGATTTATAACATCTCCTCTTGGAGTAAACACAAATACTTCATCAGCAAAAAAATCAATTTTTAATGTTTCCATGAAATCATCCGGATCATTAACATCCTTTTGCCATTCCAATAGCTGTCTTAGCCAAGTTAAATTTTCATCAAAAGATGTAGATTTATTTGTACCTGATTTATATTTCCAGTGAGCTGCAATACCATATTCAGCCGTTTGATGCATTTCATAAGTTCTAATTTGTACTTCAAAAGTTTCTCCATTGTCATCAATTACAGTTGTATGAAGTGATTGATACTTATTTAATTTGGGCATGGCAATGTAGTCTTTAAATCTGCCCGGTATAGGCTTATATAAAGTGTGGACGGCTCCTAAAACTCCATAGCAATCCTTTATATCATTGACTAAAACTCTAACCGCAGATAGGTCATATATTTCGTCAAAGGCTTTTTTCTTAATTATCATTTTTTTATAAATAGAATAAAAATTTTTAGGTCTTCCATGAATATCAGCCTTTATACCTATTGCTTTTATTGATTTACTTATTTCTTCAATAAGCTTGTTTATAAGGTCTTCTCTTTCATTTCTTCTCTTATTGACCATATCAACTAATTTATAATAATTGTCCGGATCTAAATATCTTAAAGATAAATCTTCCAGCTCCCATTTAACCCTGCTCATACCTAATCTGTCTGCAATAGGAGCATAAATTTCTATAGTTTCAAGAGCCTTTTCATGCTTCTTTTCTTCAGTCATATACTCAAGAGTTCTCATGTTATGCGTTCTATCTGCAAGTTTTACAATTATTACACGAATATCCTTAGCCATGGCAAGAACCATTTTTCTAATATTTTCAGCTTGATTTTCTCTTTTGGTCTTATAATTTAATTTTTTAAGTTTTGTAACACCATCCACAAGATTTGCTATTTCTTCACCGAAATCATTTTTAATATCCTCAAAAGTTACATCGGTATCTTCTATGGTGTCATGTAAAAGCCCTGCAATAATAGTTTGAGTATCCATATTCATATCTGCCAAAATAAGAGCAACATTTAAGGGATGGATAATATAATCTTCTCCAGAATTTCTCTTTTGGCCTTTATGATGAAATTCAGCCATGTTAAAGGCCTTTGTTATTAAATTAAAATCCGCATTTGGATTATATTCTTTTATTTTATTAATTAATACCTCTAACATTGTTTCCTCCCGGCCCTAATGCTTTTTATTTTTACTTGCAAATATTTATTTCCATTAAACTCGTTAATATCAAGACTCCCTATTAAATCAACAAATATTTTTCTTTTTCCAAGCAATAATTCATCCAATATGGAAGGATCATATCCCTCCTTTAATTTTTCTTTAAAACTTATAAAGTCACTGAAATAAATGGCATCTATCATATTTTCGTCTTGAAGTAAGCTTAATTTTAGTACATTTTGATTCTTTCCAAGTATCTTTATTTTATCTATTATAACACTTTTAAAACCTAAAACCGGTGCTTCATTTCCATTACCAAAGGGTTTTAAGGCATTTATGTTCTCAGCAAGATCCATGTTTAAATCTTTAATCTTAGCTTGAACATCTATATAGTATTTAGAAGAGAAATCCTCTTTTTTTAAATCAGAATTATTATTTAAATTTTTAATAAATTCCACTAAATTTTCTCTCTTTAAAGACATTCCAGCAGCCATTTTATGTCCGCCAAATTTTTCCAATAAATATTTTTCATGAGAAATTTTTTCAAACATATTGTATTCTTCTATACTTCTACCTGAACCCTTTAAAGTTTCCTTGCCGGATAAAACAATAACAGGCCTTTTATACTTTTCCTTTAACCGACCTGCCACAATTCCTGCCACAGATTCATTTAAATCTTCAGAAAGAAGAACTAAGATCGGAAATTTTTTGTCCATCTCATGATTTAAAATAAAATTATCAAGCTCCTTAAAACCATCATCTGTTAACTCTTGTCTCTTAACATTTAATTCTCTTAACTCTTTACTTATTTCAATAGCTTTTTCAAAGTCATTGCAAGTAAAAAGCTCTACAGCTTTAGATGCATCTGTAAGTCTTCCTGCAGAATTAATACTTGGTCCTAAAATAAAACCTAAATGATAAACATCAATAGGATCTTTTATTTGGCACGCTCTTATTAATTCCTTCATTCCCAAATTATCTGAAGAATTAATGACTTGAAGCCCATATTTTAATAGAATTCTATTTTCTTCAATAAGGGGCATAACATCGCACACAGTTGCCATTGCAACAAATTGAAGTAAATATCTTTCCTTTTCCCATGGAATTCCCTTTAATTTATATAAATATGATATGAGCTTAAAAACAACTCCAGCACCACAAAGATCTTTAAAAGGATAGGTACAATTTTTTTGTTTAGGATCAACAACGGCTTCTGCATTAGGTAAAATTTCATTAGAATTTTCATCAATAGGAATTTCATGATGATCTGTAACTATTACTTGAATATTCTTAGAATTTGCATAATCAACTGCCTCTTTTGCAGCAATTCCATTGTCACAAGTAATAATTAACTTAACATCTTCATCAAAGCACTC
>CAMQDG010000020.1 GCA_946999425.1 uncultured Peptoniphilus sp. | reverse complement strand
ATAAAAAAACGAAAAAGAATAAATACCGATTCAACCTCCACAAAAACAATAGGAAAGAAAAGCGTAAGCTTTTCCACCTTTAAAAAGCGTTTCGAGGGGTAAGGAGGGGGAGCCGCGAGGGGGACGTTAGGGACAATCGCAAGTCCATTAGTCCCCCTCGCGTTATTTATGTAAGATAAAAAATGAAAAAGAAAAAATGAAGAAAAAAGGTATGTTGAGAAATTTAAAATAAATTTTAAATCAAATATTTATTTTATTTTCCCACCCAATACATGCGGTTCGGGGATATTTTAAAACAAAATAAAAAAGGTTGGTTAGAATCTTATTTCTAATCAACCTTTTTACTTTTTTTATTTTTTATTTTTTTGTTTTATTAAATATTCTGCTGCTATGCCTGGCCTTGTCATGGCAGAGGGATCTAAGATTTCATTTATTTCTTCTTCTGTTAAAAGTTTATCTCTAAGTATTAATGTTCTTAAAGGTACTCCTGTTTTTAGTGATTCTTTGGCTATGTCTGCACTTTTTTGATAGCCTATGTGGGGAACGAATGCAGTAACTGTTCCGACACTTGTTTCAATGTCATGTTTAAGTTGAGCTTCATTGGGAAGTATTCCTACTATACAATTATCTATTAGGGTTGAAACTCCATGGCTTATATATTCTATGGATTCATAAAGAGAATAGAAAAGCACTGGTTCAAATGCGTTAAGTTCAAGTTGTCCTCCTTCTGCGCACATGGAAATTGTTAAGTCATTTCCTATTACTTTAAAGGCTACTTGGTTTACTACTTCTGGAATTACAGGATTTACTTTTCCTGGCATAATTGATGATCCGTTTTGCTTTGCTGGTAAAATTATATCTGCTATCATTGTTTTTGGGCCTGAACCCATAAGTCTTAGGTCGTTACAGATTTTTGATAAATTTACAGCACAGGTTTTAAAGGCTGAGGATACTTCTACTAAACCGTCAAGGTTATTTGTTCCGTCTATTAAATCTTCTGCTTGAACAAGATCATATCCTGTTAATTTTGCTATTTCGGGAACTATCATGTCAAAATAATTCTTGTCTACGTTTATTCCTGTTCCTATGGCTGTTCCACCCATGTTTAAAACTTTTATTGCTTTTGATGCATTTCTTATTCTTCTGCAATCTCTACTTATTACAGATGCATAAGCCTTAAATTCTTGTCCCAAGGTCATGGGCACTGCATCTTGCAGTTGTGTTCTTCCCATTTTTAAAATGCTTTGAAATTCTTCTGCCTTGTCTTCCAGGGCTTCGTAAAGTCTGTCAAGTTCTTTTAAGCTTTCTTCAATTAGGTCTAAGGCTCCAAGTTTTCCTGCTGAAGGATAAACGTCATTTGTAGATTGGCCCATATTTACATGGTCGTTAGGATGAACAAATTCATATGTACCTCTTTTTCCGCCCATATATTCGTTTGCTATATTTGCTATAACTTCATTGGCATTCATATTAGCAGATGTTCCTGCTCCCCCTTGTATGGGATCTGTTAAAAATTCTTTTAAATATTTTCCTGAAAGTATTTCGTCACAAGCAAATTTTATAGCATCTGCTTTTTCTTTTGATAGTATGCCCACTTTTTCATTTGTTATGGCACACGCTTTTTTTATTATTGCTAAATTTTTTATCATTTTAGGATGAAGATGTCTTCCTGTTATTGAAAAGTTTTCAAAGGCTCTTAAGGATTGTACTCCATAATAGGCTTCTAAGGGTACTTGTTTTTCTCCAACGGAATCTCTTTCTACTCTATATTTCATAAAATTCACCTCTTTCTTATTATACATCAATTATAAAAAAACTTTATTAAAAGCTCTATAATTTATGATTGTTAAGAAATTATTAATTTTATGTCTTTAAGTTTACTAAATTTTTTTATGTATTAAAATGAAAGTGGAGGTAAAAATGAAAATTTTAATTACTACAGATTTATATTCTCCAACTATAAACGGAGTTGTTACTTCTGTTTTAAATCTTAAGGAAGAACTTGAAAAGATGGGTAATGAGGTTAGGGTTTTAACTCTTTCAAATAAGTCCTATTCTTATTATAAAAATGGAGTTTATTATATAAAAAGCTTCCCTTTAAAAATATATCCTGGTGTAAGAGCTACTATTTCTTTTAGAGATCCTGTTATAAAATCTGCTATTAATTTTAAGCCTGATCTTATTCATACTCAATGTGAGTTTTCTACTCTTGTTATTGCAAAAATAATTGCAAGGAAAATTCACTGTCCTATTGTTCACACCTACCATACTATGTATGAGTATTATGTAAAGTATATTACAAGGCATGATAAACCCTTAAAAAAGGCTTTAAAATCTATTATGCACAGACTTTTGGAAAAGTGTGATGTTTTAATTGCTCCTACGGAAAAGGTTAAAAATTCTTTAAGATCTTATGGTCTTAAAAATAAAATAGCTGTCATTCCCACTGGTATAGATTTGTCTGTTCACAAAAAGTCTTTTGACTTGGATGATATAAAAAATCTTAAAAAAAGTTTGGGAATTGACCTTCATAAAAAAGTTTTATTATTTTTAGGAAGAATTGCCCAGGAAAAAAATCTTCTTGAAATTGTTTATAATTTTAAATATTTAGTTAAAGATGATGATTCCTTTGTTCTTTTAATTGCAGGTGATGGACCCTACAAAAAAGAACTGGAAAATATAGTTTCTGAATTTAATTTAGAAAATAGGGTATTTTTTACGGGTATGATAAAGCCCAGTGATACTTATAAGTATTATAGGCTTTCGGATATTTTTATTTCAGCTTCTAATTCTGAAACTCAGGGTCTTACTTATATTGAAGCTATGGTTAATGGTCTTCCTGAAGTTGTTAAGTATGATGATTGTCTTAAGGGACTTCTTGAAGAGGGTAAAAATGGATTTTATTTTTCCAATGCTGAGGAGTTTAAAAGGGGTATAAATAAAATTTTTGAAAATAGTGAAATTTATACAAGTATGAAAAAAAATGCTCTATCAAGTGGCAATAAATATTCAAAGGAAGAGTTTGCTAAGTCTGTTTTTGAAGTTTATAAGTCTGCTATAAAAAATTATAAGATTCCTAAAAAGTATTCGACTTTGATGCTTAGAAAAATAAAAATTGGTGGTAAAAGGCAATTTAGAAAATTAAAAAAGATTCCCCTTCCTCTTTTAAATAAGTTAAAAAATAGATTAGATTGACAAAGTCTTAAATTTAATCTATAGTTAGTAACTAACAGATATAAAAGTTAATAGAAGTCTATGAAGATGTCCAGTAGAGAAATCGAATTACACCATCTGAGACTTCAAGAGCTGTACTTATACAGAATAAAGCCCAAGTGAATGGTGGTACCACGAATGCGTCCATTTCGCCAGGGCTTTTTTTATTATTTTGGAGGTAATATGAAAAACGTAATTGATATTTTGGAAGAAAGAGGTTTTATAGACCAAATAACTTATGAAGATGAGCTTAGAGAACTTTTGGGAAAGGAAAAAATTCCTTTTTATATAGGTTTTGATGCTACTGCTGATTCTTTAACTTTGGGCCATTTTTTACAAATAAGGGTTATGCAACATATGCAAAGGGCTGGCCATATTCCTATAGCTCTTTTAGGTGGAGGTACTACTTTTATAGGAGACCCCTCCGGCAAAAATGATATGAGAAAGTTAATGTCAAAGGATTTTATTGAACACAATGTTTCTTGTTTTAAAAATCAAATTTCTAAATTTTTAAATTTCTCAGATGGCAAGGGTCATTTTGAAAACAACGGCGATTGGCTTTTAAATTTAAACTTTTTACAATTTATGAGAGAAATCGGAGTTCATTTTAGTGTAAACAGGATGCTTACCTTTGATTGCTATAAGAACAGAATGGAAAAGGGACTTACTTTTTTTGAGTTCGGCTATATGCTTATGCAATCTTACGACTATTTAGTTCTTTATAGAAAATACGGCTGCAAGCTTGAGCTTGGAGGATCAGATCAATGGTCTAATATGCTTGGTGGTTATGAACTTGTAAGAAAAATTGAAAAAGATAATGTTTACTGCATGACTTTTAAACTTCTTACAACTGCTTCTGGACAAAAAATGGGAAAAAGTGAAAAAGGTGCTATTTGGCTTGATGAAAATAAAACTTCTGCCTACGAACTTTTCCAATATTTAAGAAATTGTGATGACAGAGATGTTATAAAATTTATGAAATTATTGACTATGCTTTCTATGGAAGAAATTGCAGAGTATGAAAAACTTGAGGGAGCTGACTTAAATAAGGCTAAAGAAGTCCTTGCTTATGAAATAGTTAAGGATATCCATGGAGAGAAAAAAGCAAAAGAAGCTCTTGATGCATCTCATGCTCTTTTTAAAGATGGCCTTGACTCCAATGACATTCCTTCAAGTGAAATGAATAAAAAAGATTTTGAAGAGGGCTATCCTTTAGTTGACCTTATGAAAAATTTAAACCTTGTTAAATCTAACAGTGAAGCCAGAAGATTAATTGAACAAGGTGGAGTTTCCATTGAGGGAGAAAAGGTTGAAGATAGGGATAAGGTTGTTACTTTAGAAGATTTTGTAGAAGATAAAATTTTAATTAAAAAGGGTAAAAAAGTTTACCATAAGGTAACTTTAAAATAGGTTTTAAAAATGATATTAAAAAATGTTCGCCTAATTGATCCGGCAAATAATTTAGATGAAATAAGGGATATTACAATTGAAAATGGCAAAATTAAAAGTCTTTCAAAAACAAATGAAGATGGAATTGATTTAAAGGGTTTAATTGCCTGCCCTGGTTTTGTAGATGTTCATGTGCATTTTAGGGACCCGGGCTTTACCTATAAGGAAGATTTGTTTACAGGAACACAAGCAGGTATAAGAGGGGGCTATACATCTCTTATTTGTATGGCAAATACAAATCCTAAAATGGATAGTCCAAATTTAATTAGAGATTTTTATAAAAAAGCTAAGGAACTTCCCATAGATGTTTTTACAGTTTCTGCCCTTACTAAAAATTTTGACGGAGAAAATCTTGTAGATATGGAAGGTAATTTAGCTGCTGGTGCTTTAGGTTTTACTGATGACGGAATTCCCAATACTAATTCCAATTTAGTTTTAATGGCACTGAAAAAAGCGAAAAATTTAAATGTTCCTGTAAGTTTTCACGAAGAAGATCCAAAATTAATAAAAGAAAATGGTATTAATCATGGAAAAATTTCTGAAAGTCTTGGCCTTTATGGTTCCCCTGCTATTTCTGAAAGTCTTTTAGTTCTTCGTGATGGTTTTCTATCCTTAAAAACGGGAGCAAAAGTTGAAATCCAACATATTTCCGCAGGGGATTCTGTAGAAATCGTAAGAGAATTTAAAAAACGTGGAGCAAATTTATATGCAGAAGTTACTCCCCACCACTTTTCTCTTACGGAAGATGCTCTTTTAAAATACAAAACTTTGGCAAAGATGAATCCTCCCCTTAGAAGTGAAAAAGATAGGCTTAAAATAATTGAGGGCATGAAAGATGGAACCATAGAAATAATTGCAACGGACCATGCTCCCCATTCAAAGGAAGAAAAAGAAAGGGAACTTACAAAAGCTCCCAGTGGTATTTTAGGACTGGAAACAGCTCTTTCTTTGGGCATAGAAAATCTTGTTGATAAGGGTCATTTAACTTTAAATAAATTAATAGAAATGATGACTATAAATCCTGCCCGTCTCTATAATTTAGATGCAGGTCATCTTTCTTTAGGAAGTCGTGGAAATATTACAATCTTTGATCCTAATGAAAAATGGGTCTACAAAAAATCTTATTCAAAATCTGAAAATTCCCCTTTCCTAGGTCAAACCCTAAAGGGAAAAGTAAAAATGACAATTTTTGAAGGAAAAGTGATTTTTGATGATTCAAGAGAAAAATAAAATTGTTTTAGTTGAAGATGACAAGATTATTGCAAGAGAACTTAAAAATAAAATTGAGGATTACGGATATAGGGTAAAACTTATAGAAAATTTTGAAAATACCCTTGAGGAGATTAAAGATTTTTCTCCTCAACTTTTAATCCTGGATATAAATCTTCCTTACACTAATGGTTTTACCCTTTGTAAGGAAGTAAGGTCTTTTTCAAAAATTCCCATACTTTTTATAAGCTCAAGAGAGGATACTTTTTCCTTTATAAATGCCATAAGTTACGGTGGAGATGATCTTTTAGTAAAACCCTTTGAAAGCCAAGTTTTAATTATGAAGATTCAAGCTCTTTTAAGAAGAAGCTACGACTACACAAAAGAGAGAAAAACTTTTAAAGATTATACTCTAAGTGAAAATATGACTTTAAAATATAAAGACTCGGAAATTGAGCTTAGCAAAAATGAATATAAGATACTTTCAATTTTATTTTCAAACCCAAATAGGGTTGTTACTAGAAGAGAAATTATTGAAGACCTTTGGGACTCTCAAGAATTTATTGACGATAACACTTTAACTGTAAATATTAATAGGCTTAGAAAAAAATTAAAGGCTAATGGAATTAATGACTTTATTGAAACTAAAGTCGGTTTAGGTTATAAAATATGATTTTTTTTAAATTAAATAAATCTCACTTTTTATTTTTTATTTTAAATGCTTTTCTTCTCTACATTTTCTTCGTTGCTTTTAAATATAATTTGTGGGACCTATTTTACATCTTACTTGTTGAATTTATATTTTTACTTATTTATTCTATTTTTAAGTATAAAAAATATAAAAATTATTTAGAGAAAATTAAAAAATATAATGACAGTCTTATAAGTTTTGAAGATTTTTACCAAAGTCCCAGTGATCTATACGTCTATGATTATTTAAAAAGGATTTATAGGCAAGTTGCAGAAACTAAAAGAGAAAATGAAGTTTTTAAGAAAAATTTTAAGGACTATATTAATTTGTGGACTCATGAAATTAAAACTCCCATCTTTGCCCTTAAACTTTTAAATGAAAATAATTTTGAAAGTAAAAAAGAAATTGATAAGCTGGAAAATTTAGTTGACCAGGTCTTAACTTATGCAAGACTTGAGAAAAGTGATTTTGATTATAAATTTAACTTTTTAAATCTTAAAGATCTTGTCCTCCAAGTAATAAAGGCTAAGAAAAATCTTTTTATAGAAAAAAATCTTTCTCTTGAAATTAATATTCCTGAATCCTTAGAAGTTTTAAGTGATTTTAGATTTTTAAAGTTTGTCTTTGAACAGATTATTTTAAATTCCATTAAATATACTAATCTTGGTGGAATAAAAATTAATTTTAAGGAAAATTTTATTGAAATAAAAGATACCGGCATTGGAATAAAAAAGCAGGATCTAAATAGAATTACCGATTTTGGTTATAGGGGAGAAAATAATCCCCTTGCCTCTTCTACGGGCCTTGGCTTATATTTAGTTAAAAATATTTTAGACAATTTAGGACATAAGTTTAAGATTCTTTCCAATGAAGAGGGAACAAATTTTATAATTTATTTTGAAACTTACAAAAATGTAAGATAAATGTAAGTTTAAATTAGGGAGTTTTCTCCCTTTTTTTATTACAATAATCATGGGTGATAAAAATGCTTAAACTTATTAATGTTAAAAAAACTTATACTTCTCTTTTAAGCTCCAACAATGTTAAGGCTTTAAGGGGGGTAAATTTTACTATGAACGATGGAGAATTTATTTCCATTATGGGAGAGTCTGGCAGTGGAAAATCAACTCTTTTAAATATTATTTCCACTATTGACGATCCAAGTGAGGGACAGGTAATTTTAAATGACTTAAATCTTGAAACTTTATCTAAAAGTCAAAAATCTATTTTTAGAAGGGAAAATTTAGGTTTTGTTTTTCAAAACTTTAATCTCCTTGATACTATGACTGTTAGGGAAAATATTGCCCTGCCCCTTGTCTTATCTCAAGAAAAAAAGGCAGAAATTGACAGAAAAGTTTTAAATGCTGCAGGTTCTTTAAATATAATAGATCTTTTAGACAAGTATCCCTTTGAACTTTCTGGTGGACAAAATCAAAGAGTTGCTGCTGCAAGAGCTATTGTAAATGAACCGGATCTTCTCCTTTGTGATGAACCAACAGGTCAACTTGATTCAAAAAATTCTTTGGAATTTCTTGAACTTTTAAAAAAACTAAATAGATTTATTTCAATTATTATGGTTACACACTCTGCCTTTGCAGCTTCAAAATCAAATCGTGTTTTATTTATTAAAGACGGAATAATTAGCCACGATATTTATAGGGGCGATTTAAGTGAAGAGGAATTTTACAAAAGAATTGTCAGATCTCAATCTATGATATTAGGTGGGCAAAATGATTTTTAAAACTTATTTTAATCTTTCAAAAAATATATTAAAGAGAAATAAAAATCTCTATATTCCCTATATTATTACAGGAATTTTTATTGTGGTGATTGCATTTTTTATGGATTATTTCGCAAGCTCATCTTTTATTACTAAGCTTAGGGGTGGAAGGACCATATCTTCTACTTTCGCTTTTGGTTTTTTTATTATTTGTATTTTTTCTTTAATTTTTTTATCTTACACAAATAATTTTATTATTAAAAATAGATTTAAAGAACTGGGAGTCTTTTCGATTTTAGGCTTTATGCCTAAGGATTTAATTTTTTTAGAGCTTATTCTAACCCTTATAAATTATTTTATAATTGTTTTTCCTGGTATCTTTTTTGGAACTTTACTTTCAAAATTATTTTTTATGTTTGTAAACACAAGCCTTGATATGGGAGGAGCCTATTCTTTTGAACTTACTCCCCTTCTTTTAACGGCTTTTGCTTTTTCCTTAATATTTTTAATAATTTTATTTTTAAATTTATTTAAAATTATAAGATTTAACCCTAAAAAAATTATTGAGCAAAAATCCATAGGTGAACTTACTGCAAAAAATTCAAAATTTTTAACTTTCTTAGGAATATTCTTAATGCTTGGAGGATATATAATTGCAAATTTAAATTTAAATCCCCTGGATTCCTTATCTTACTTTTTTCTTGCAGTTATTATGGTAATTTTCGGAACCTTTCTTCTTTTTTCTCAGGGTCTTATATTTTTCTTTAAAAATTTAAAGAAAAGGGAAGATTTTTTCTATAAAAAGAAAAATTTTATCTATATTTCTCAAATGATTTACAGAATAAAATCAAATTCCAAGGGTCTTGCTTCCATTTGCATTTTACTTACCATGGCAATTATTACCATTGCTTTTTCTTTAGGCCTTTTGAATTTTAAAAATCAAGTTATGAATAGGGTTGACAAGGACGTAACTTTTACCTTTGTTCCAAATAAAAATTTCAATAAAGAAAAAACTATAAAAGATCTTAAAAATTTCCTTAAAGAAAATAATATAGAAATTCTCCAAGAAAAAATTTCTACAAAAAAAGTTAATTATTCTAAAGATGGTAAAAAAGAAACTGATGGTATTTTATATGAGTTTAATTTGAAAAATAAGGAAGACTATAAAATTTTAAAAAATTTATCCAGCGACTTTTCAAAAAATGTTTTAAAGGGTGTTGAATTATTTTCTTATTCGTCAAAATATGAAATGAACAGAGCGTTTTTCTACCAAAGCGGTGGCCTTTTATATATAGGTTTTTTATTATCCATAATTTTCTTTGCTGCAAGTATTATGGTTATGTATTACAAGCAAGTTTCTGAAGGTCTTGAGGATAAGAAAAATTATGACATTTTAAGAAAAGTGGGCATGACTAAGGAAGAAATTAAATCCGGTATCAATTCTCAGGTTAAAAGTATCTTTATGCTTCCTTTAATAGTTGCCATTTGCCATTCCTTTGGTTCTTTTAAAATTGTTAATGGAATTTTTAATACAATTTTTGATTACTCCCATTTAGAAAGCGGTATTTACCTAAAAAGTCTTTTAATAATTTTATTTTTATCCGTCCTCGTTTATGTTTTCTCTTATAGATTAACTTCAAATGTCTACTACAAAAATATTAGAGAAAAAAATTAATAATAAATTTTATATTTAACTCTCTTTTAAAAAAAGGGAGTTTTTTTATTTTTATTTTTCACAATAAATTCACCTTTTGTAAAGAAAATTTACATTTAATCTAAATTTACATTACATTTATTTGACAATCATTTTTTATAATTTATTTAAATCAAATAAGAAAGGTGATAAAAAAATGAAATTAAAAAAATTAGCTGCAATTACTTTGTCTTTGTTAATGATAGGCTCAATCTTTACTGGCTGTGGTAAAAAAGATAATAAGCCTGCAAATGCAAATCAAACTAAGACAGAAGAAAAAAATAAGGAAAATGAAAGTTCTGATATATCTGGTTCTTTAACTGCTTCAGGTTCATCGGCCCTTCTTCCCCTCTGCCAAGATGTTGCCGACAAATTTAAGGAGTCTTATCCTAACATTTCAGTTACTTTAAATGCTGGAGGTTCTGGCACAGGACTTAAACAAGTTGCTGATGGATCTGTAGATATTGGAAATTCAGATGTTTTTGCTGAAGAAAAACTTGATGCTGATCTTGCTAAAGAGCTTGTTGACCACAAGGTATGTACTATTACTATGGCTCCTATTGTTAACAAGGATATAGCAAGCCAAGTAAATAATTTAACTAAACAAGAACTTATTGATATCTTTACAGGAAAGATTGCAAATTGGAAAGACCTTGGAGGTCCTGATGAAAAGATTCTTCTTGTAACAAGACCTGATTCTTCTGGTACAAGAGCTTTATTTACAAAATACGCTTTAGATGGAAATCAAGAAAGTTCAACAGCTTCTTATCTTGAAACTGATAACTCTGGAGAGCTTCTTGAAACTGTAAAGACAAACAAGGGCGCCATAGGATATCTTGCTCTTTCATATCTTGTAAATAACAAAGATGTTGTTCCAATCTCTATTGACGGTGTTGAACCAAGTCTTGAAAACACTTACTCCGGCAAATATCCTGTTTGGGGGTATGAACACATGTATACAAAAGGTGAACCCAGTGAAGCTGCTAAAGCTTTTATAGACTTTATGATGAGTGATGATTATGCTCAAAGTATGGAGGAACAGGGTTATGGTGTTACTTCAAAAATGAAAGTTGATCGCTAATTATTAAAAATAAGGGGCAGTTTAAACTGTCCTTATTTTTTAGGAGATTTTATGGATAAAAAAGAAAAAACAAAAACTTTTCATATTAATGAGTATGAGAAAAATTTTAAAGCTAATAATAAAACCTTAAATTTTAATAGAAAGGGAAAAAATAGAAAGGAAATATCTTGGCAATTTATAATATTTCTTTCGGGAATATTTGTAATAAGTCTTACAATTGCCATCGGTGCTTTTTTAATTTACAAGGGCTCTTATACTTTTTTAGGTCTAGGTCATAGTCTTTCTGAATTTTTATTTTCTTCTGAGTTTAAACCTGCTGATGCTGTTAATGCTCCTAAGGGTTTAATAGGTTCTTGGACTTTTATTTCAGGTTCTCTTTTAACTTGCGGTCTTGCCCTTTTGATTTCAACTCCCTTTAGTCTTGCTGCTGCAATTTTTATGACTGAAATAGCTCCTAAGTTTGGAAAAAAAGTATTTCAACCGGCAGTTGAAATTTTTGTAGGTATTCCTTCTATTGTTTACGGCTGGACAGGTCTTACAATTCTTGTGCCCTTTATAAGGGACACTTTTAATCTTAATTATGGAAACACTATTTTTACTGCTGGTCTTGTCCTTTCAATAATGATTTTTCCATCTATTACAAGTGTTGCTTCTGATGCAATAAAAAGTGTTCCTAAATTTTATAGAGAAGGCTCTTTTGCTCTTGGAGCTACAAGGTGGCAAACAATTTATAAGGTTGTAGTTCCTGCTGCTAAGAGTGGAATTATAACTGGTCTTATTTTAGGCCTTGCAAGAGCTTTTGGAGAAGCTTTGGCAGTTGCAATGGTAATAGGAAAAACAAGAACAGTTCCAAAATCTATTTTTGATTCAGGTTCAACTCTTACTTCCATTATTGCATCAAATATGGGAAATACTTTTGATGGAACTGAATACAACTCAGTTCTTTGGTCAATGGCATTATTTCTATTTTTAATATCTCTCTTTTTTATATTTTTAATTCACTTAGTTGGTAAGAAAGGAAACAAATATGAATAGATATAAAAGATCAAAAATTGTAGACAATTTTATGACTGGGGTATTTTATTTAGTTGCTGGTTTCTTTCTCCTTTTACTTATAGCATTTGCTTTTTATGTAATTATAAAAGGCTTTTCCGGTGCAAGTAAAGAAATGTTTACCTTTT
This sequence comes from uncultured Peptoniphilus sp., assembly GCA_946999425.1. Lineage (GTDB taxonomy): Bacteria > Bacillota > Clostridia > Tissierellales > Peptoniphilaceae > Peptoniphilus_B. The sequence goes on along the minus strand of CAMQDG010000020.1, from coordinate 11,171 downwards.
CAAGAAAGGGAATAATGAATCAATTTTTTAATACTATTTATTTAGTTTTCCTAGCTCTTTTATTTTCCTGTCCCCTTGGAATAGGTGCTGGCATATATTTAAGTCAATATGCAAAGCCTTGTAAATTAACTTCTGCAATACAAATGAGTATAGAAACTCTTTCTTCTCTACCTTCAATTATTGTAGGTCTTTTCGGATATTTGGTATTTATACTAATGACTGGTATGAAATGGAATCTTTTTGCAGGGGCTCTTGCTTCTAGTATTTTATGTCTTCCTCTTATAACTTCAACTGTCTTTGACGCACTAAAAGCCCTGCCTGAGCATTATGCTTTAGGTTCTTATGGCCTTGGTGCAACAAAAAGACAAACCATAGTAAGGGTACTCATTCCTGCTTGTACTTCAAGAATTATGACAGGAGTAATCCTTGCTGCTGGAAGATGTTTCGGTGAAGCTGCAGCTTTATTATATACGGCAGGAATGAGTACTGACATAAATTGGTACAATTGGAATATAACTTCTCCAACTTGTCCACTAAATCCTTTTAGACCAGGAGAAACTCTTTCTCTTCACATTTGGGTTTCTTTCTCGGAATCAACAGCTATAAATGCTAAAGATATTGCAAACTTATCATCTGCTATTCTTATGCTTTTGGTTTTATCTTTTAACTTAGGAATTAGGATAATGGCAAGAAATATAGATAAAAAGACTCTGGGAAAAACAAAGTAATTGCATATTTTATAAAGAAGTCGCCTATGCCGGCTTCTTTTTTTTGTTATAATTTATTTGGAGGTAATATTATGCATATAAGAAGAGCTTTAGAAAAAGATTTAGAGAGAATTGAAGAAATTTATGATGCTATTTTAAAAGATACGGAAGATGGACTTATACATACAAATTGGAAAAAAGGAGTCTATCCCACAAGAAAAACAGCAGAAGAAGGAATTGAAAAAAAAGAACTCTTTGTTTTAATTGACAGAGAAAAAATCCTCGGAGCTGTAAAAATAAATCAAGAACAAGTGCCGGAATATAAAAATGCCTCTTGGGAATATGAAGTTGCTGATAATTTAATTATGGCCATTCACACTCTTACAATAGATCCTAAATTTAAAAATAGGGGTTGTGGAAAGTATTTGATGAATTTTTATGAAGACTATGCTCTAATTCACAGTGCCCCCTATCTTAGAATGGACACTGTTGAAACAAATATTGATGCTTTAAGTTTTTATAAAAAATTGGGCTTTAAAAATGTGGGAACAGTATCTTGTACCTTTAACGGAATTCCCAACACAAACCTTGTCTGCCTTGAAAAATCTTTAGTAAAAACAAAAAAGGAAGCTGAATAAGCTTCCTTTTATATTTTATTCTTACTTTTTAAAAATTTTTCATTGGCTATCAAAATTTTTTCATAAAATTCATTATATGATTTACTCAATTTTCTCATTGCTGGAATAAAAATTTCATAATAACCTGATTTTTTATTAAATTCTTTAAAAGTATCCATAAGTTTTTTTGCCTTTGAATTTTTATACTCTAAAGAATTTTTATAATCCTCGTAAATTTTTAAAACTTCTTTATTTTCATTAAGAAATTCTTCCGAATTTTCTATTGCCGACTTATAATTTTCCAAACTTTTTTTAATTTGATCCTTTGAAATGTCCTTTGAAATAAAATTCATATACTCCTTAAGGTCTTCAGGGATTTTTATTTCTTCCATGGAATCTAAAAAATCTATAAGAGTATAAAAGGCTTCTTTTTCTTCTTCACTTTCTATTTTTTCATTTAAAAATTGGCCAAAATGTAATTTTAAATAATCTCCATAGTAGCCTGGGAAAAGTTTTGTCAACTTATCTATTATTTTTTCTCTTGCGGAAAGTCCTTCAATTTCTTTTTTAAAATCTAAGATTGAATCCTGACTTTCTAATTTTGAAATAATTTCCTTTTTTCTCAAATCATTTTTTATTTCAAGTTCTCTTTCAACGGCAATTTTTCGTAAAATATTTTTGTCCCCTTGTAAAATTTTTTGAATTTCAGTTACAGAAAAATCTAAATCCCTAAAATATTTTATCTTTATTAACTTTTCTTGGTCTTCTTTTGAAAAATTCCTATATCCGTTGTCTAAAATTTCAGGTTTTATTAAATTTTTTTCAATGTAATATTCAATGGCCTTTCTTGTTAATTCTGTCTTCTTTGCAATTTCATTTATTAACATCTTATCCCTCCTTATTTTTATATTAATCTCACACCTTAGGTGGAGGTCAAGAGTTTTTAATTAAAAAACAGTTGGTTTTTCCCAACTGTTCTAATTTTTTATTTCTATTAAAATTTTTTCTTGCTATTTGTAATTATTAAAAAGATAAAACTTATTCCTAAAAAGATTAAAAATTTAAGCCAAAAAATCTTGGGATCAAGACTCCATTCTGGGTGATTTTTAGATTGTATTAAATCTTTAGTAAGAAAAATTAAGCCTAATATTAAAAAAGTTATTGAAAATTTATACTTCAAAAAAAATCTTTTCATACTTTTCCCCCATTTTTTATTTCTAAAAGGCTATTACAATTCCTCCATCATCTGCATAGGTTGTTGACAGTCCTCCTGCTTCTAAAATTACTATGTCTTTAAAATTATAAAGTTCTTTTACCTTTTCTTTAAAGAGGTCTGCTTTTTTCATATCATTTGATTCCGTTATAAATAAAATTTTATCTTGAAAATCATTGGAAATACTTCCAAGGCTATTAGCAAGATTTATAAGACTTTTTTTAAAGCCCCTATTTATTTGAAAAACTTCTATTTCTCCATTTACTCCCTGCATTATTGGCCTTATATTTAAGGCTCCTGCAAGAATTCCTGTAACTTTTTTCATTCTTCCATTTTTTACAAGATTATCAAATCTTTCTAAAATAAAAAATGTTTTTAATTCTTTTACCCTCTCTTCTAATTTTTCAACTAAAGTTTCAAAATCAAATTTGTCTTTCCATTGAAGAAAAGAATATAAAAGGCTAACTTCTCCTGCTGATGCTGAAAGAGAATCCAATATGTGGATTTTTTTATTGGGATTTTCTTTTTGTGCTGCTTCTAAACCAACTTTTGCAGCATTGTAAGTTCCTGAAAGCTGCTTTGATATGGTTAAGATTATTAATTGGTCTTCTTCCATCTCCAATATTTTTTCTTTAAATTCAAAGGGGGATGGACAAGATGTTCTTACGGGATTCTTACTTGCTTTCATTTTTTCCAAGAAATCTTTTTTATCCAGCTTTTCATCATCTACATACTCAATACCGTCTATATAAATTTTAAAGGGTATTATTCCTATTTTATTTTTGTCTGCAAAATCTTTACTTATGTCGCAGCATGAGTCTACAATAATTCCTGTCATGAATCCTCCTATATTTTTAACCAAGTCTTTTTTCTATAAAATTTGCAAGCTCTTGAGCTTCTTTTCTTATTTCCTCTTCGTCTTCTCCTTCTATCATAACACGAACAAGACTTTCTGTTCCTGATGTTCTTATTACTATTCTACCCTTACCTTCAAATTTATCTTCCATGTTTTTTATTTTTTCTTTTATTTTTTCGTCTTCAAGATATTTAAATTTTAAATCTGGCCTTACTTTTGCATTTACAAGAACTTGAGGATAAGAAGTCATAAGCTCATTAAGTTCTGAAAGTTTCGTGTTTGTATTTTGCATAACTTCCAAAATGTGAATGCCTGTTGCAAGTCCATCTCCTGTTGTATTGTAATCAAGAAAAATTATGTGGCCTGATTGTTCTCCGCCTAAGGAATAATCTCCACCTATCATTTGTTCTAAAACGTATCTATCTCCAACTTTTGCGTGAATTAAACCTATTCCTTCTTTTTTCAAATATCTTTCAAGGCCTATGTTGGACATAATAGTTCCTACAACCTTGTTGTTTTTAAGTTTGTTTTGTCTTTTTAAATACATGGCACAAAGGGCAAGTATATGATCACCATCAACTATTTGACCCTTTTCATCTACTGCAATTATCCTGTCTGCATCTCCGTCAAAGGAAAAACCACAATCAGCCTTTTCTTTTATTACCAGCTCTCTTATTAAATCAGGGTTTGTGCTACCACAATTTTTATTTATATTTGTTCCATCAGGTTTGTCATTAATTACAACAAGATCTGCTCCCAAATCTTCTAAAACTTCTTTTGCAATTTTATATAGGGCTCCATTTCCTGTATCTATGGCGATTTTTTTACCCTTTAAATTTAAATTTGAAAGGCTCTTTAAATAATTTGCATATTTTTCTCTTCCGTCATCTATATTTCTAAGGTTTCCCACTTCTTCAAAAGTTGCATTTTTATAAATTTTAACATCTGAGTAAATAAGTTCTTCTATTTGATCTTCAACCTTATCTGGAAGTTTAAAACCTTGATCAGAGAAAAATTTTATACCGTTATACTCAAAAGGATTGTGACTTGCACTTATGACAACTCCAAAAAGATAGGACTCTTTTCTTGTTAAATATGCAATTCCCGGTGTAGGTATAACTCCGGCTAAATCTACATCAAGACCTATACTCATTACTCCTGCAGCAAGGGCACTTTCTAAAAGATGCCCTGAAAGTCTTGTGTCCCTTCCTATTATTACACGTCCTTTACTTGCTTTTGAAAGTACATATCCTGCAGCCCTTCCTAAATTAAAAGCGAGTTCTGGGGTAAGTTCTTGGTTTGCTACTCCTCTTACTCCATCCGTTCCGAAAAGTCTTCCCATTTTTTATTCCTTTCTACAATTTCAATCAAATTTTCTTTTGTATTTATCTTTGGATCATCGAGAACTTTTTCTTCAAGAGCTTTTAAAATTTCTCCAATTATGGGACCTTCTTTAAAACCTAATTTTTTTAAATCAGATCCATCAATTTTTAAAAATTTTTCCTTTGCCGTATCTTGCTTTAAAAGTCCTCTTACCCTTTCTTTTCTATCTATTAAAAAATCTGCCCTTCTATCTTTTTTTGTGGAAATTCTATCTGCTATCATTAAATCGTAAAGTTTTAAAGAATTTTCAGATCCCAGATTTCTTATTTGCCTTCTTAATGCCCTATCCGTCATAACTTCATGAGCCGTCATGTGATATTTAATTAAAAGACTCACATTTTTTATAAAATCCTTTGAAAAATTAAGTCTTCTTAAAATCTTTTCAGCACTTTTTGCTGAAAGATCTTCATGCCCGTAAAAGTGCCCCTGACCTTCCTCATCAAGAGAAAAAACTTGTGGCTTTTCTATGTCGTGCAAAAGAGCTGCCATTCGTATCTCTAAATCTTTTGGACAATTATTTACAACTTCTAAAAGATGATCAAAAAGAGTTTTTGAATGATATCTTGTCCTTTGATCATAATCAATTGTCTTCATAATCTCCGGCAAAAAAATCTCATAAATATTCAATTCTTTTAAAAGATTTAAGCCCACCTTAGGATAGTCGCTCATTAAAATTTTAGAAAATTCATCTCTTATTCTTTCAGAAGAAATATTTTTTAAAAGATTTGCATTTTCTTTAATAGCCTCTTTTAAATCTTGACTTAAAGAAAAATTTAAGGTGGAGGCAAATCTTATAGCCCTTAAAATTCTTAAAGCGTCTTCACAAATCCTATCTTTAGGATCAAGGACCGTCCTTATGATCTTATTTTTAATGTCATCAAGACCACCATACAAATCAATAATTTCATCATAAAAAGCCATGGCATTCATGGTGAAGTCTCTTCTTTTTAAATCTTCTTCCAAATTTTTTGTGAAAAATACCTTGGAAGGCTTTCTATTTTTTATATATTTGCCCTCAAGTCTAAATGGGGTTACATCAAGAGTAAAATTTCCATTTACAACAAGAATTGTCCCAAGACTTATTCCAATATCTTTTAGTTTAAAATCTTTAAGACATTCTTTTATTTCATCGGGATTTGCTGAAGTTGCAAGATCATAATCTTTTGGGATTTTTCCCATAAGCATATCCCTAAGGCACCCGCCTACAAGATAAGCCTTGTGTTTTTTACTTAAAATTTCAAGAATTTCTTTAACTTCTTCAGGCAATTTATTCATATAAAAATTATAACATAGTAAAAACTTTCTTTAAACAATTTGTAAGCCTTAGGATATGTTATAATAGTTCCAACGGAGGTATTTATGAAAAGAAAATTTATAGCTTTAATATTAATTTCCCTTATGCTTTTAACAGCTTGTGGAAAAAATAAAAAGACCCCAACTGTACAACCTGATGAAAGTTCAAAAATTCCCACCAGTGGAGAGGTTTCCACTCAAAATACAGCTGGTGAAGAAAATACAGAAGGCACATTGCAAAATGAGCCTACTGCAAAAACTTTTGACAGAGATTTAGTTAAAAAATTATGTGAAGACTCAAGTTACATTTCTCGTGTGAAAATCGGAGAAGCAACAGAAGGTGCCAATGAAATTTCCTTTGTAGTAGATTATAAGGGAGACCTTTCAAATATAAAGATGACAGCTCCTAAAAACCTTACTCCGGGAAAAGAATATCTGATTTTTTATAAGGATGATGAAAATGGAAAAGTTGTGCCTACAAAGGCAGAAGACTCTTATGTAGAAATTGCAAGCACAAATGATTCTACTCTAAGCTATGTGGAAAACAGGTATAAAAGACAGGAAAGAAAAAATTTGCCTGAGGACAAAACTCAAAACTCCGAAAAAAATAATGGCAAGTTAAATAAGGATGATAAAACTTCCAATAAGTCAAATTCTAATAAGTCAAATGGAGATAATTAAAATGAAAAAAATAGTAAAAAATTTAAGTATTATATTTTTAGCCCTTTTAATTTTTATTCCTTCAAATTTTTTTGCAGCTAAGGATATATCAATTTATCTTGACGGCTATAAAATAGAAACTGATGTTAAGCCCTTTATAAGCTCTTCCAGGACTTTTGTTCCTATAAGATTTATTTCTGAAAAAATCGGCTGCAAAGTTGATTGGAACCAAGAAAAACAAAGGGTTACAATTTCAAAAGATAATAACAATATAAAGTTAACCATAGGAAAAAAAGATATTCTTATAAATGATAAGGAAAATGTTAAAAATGATGTTGCTCCTTTAATTAAAAATTCAAGGACCTTTGTTCCTTTAAGATTTATTGCAGAATATTTTGATCTTGAAACTAAATGGAACTCAAAGGAATATAGAATTGATTTAATTTCAAAGGATGAAAACAAAAATCTTTCTGAAGATGAAAAATTTTATGTTTCAAGTGTTAAAGATTTAGAAAATAAATTAAAAATATCCTATGATGATTTTAAAAGCTACTTCTTTGAAAATGCAGATAAATATTCAGGTGAAGAACTAAGAAAAATTTATGATGAAAAGATTGAAAATATTAATGGAACTATTGAAAAAATAAAAGCTTTAAATCCACCGGAAAAATTTAAATCTTCTCATGATTTTTTAGTAAAAAGTCTTGATTATTTAAAGGGTGTTCTTGCAAGTCTTAAGGATGGATTTTTAAATTCTAATTCAGCTGCAACTAAGGAAAGTATAAAAAATTTAACGGATTTTTCCATTAAAATAAATGAACACTTAAAGGCTCTTCAAGCAAATATTGATGGCTTAAAATACATTCCCGACAAGGCAATAGAGCTTTACAACAAGGCTAAAGAAAATAATCCTCTTAATGACAAAACTTTAAATAACCTTTGGAACAAAATAGGAAAATAAAAAAAGACAAGGATTTTAATTCCTTGTCTTTCTTATTTTTCATGAAATTATATAACTTTATTTTTTTAATTATTAAGAGTTTTATTTATAACATCTATTATGTGCTTACATTTTATTAATTTTTTATCTTCTTTTTCAAGTTTTATATCAGGAATATAAATTTTATCAAAGCCCATTCTAAGGGCTTCATTTATTCTTATATCTATGGAGGGACAGGCTTTTAATTCTCCTGTTAAACCTAAATCTCCTATAAAGATTGAACCTGCCTTTATGGGAATGTCTTTTAAACTCGAGTAGATACTCATTAAAATTGCAAGATTACTTGCTCCTTCTCTTAAATTTATGCCCCCTCTTGTTTTTACAACTACATTTTTATCAAACATAGATAGACCTGCTCTTTGTTCCAGAATGGATATTATTGTAAAAAGTTGTTCTTTTCTTAAAGATTCACTTATTCTTGTGGGATAGGGCATGAAAGATTTACTTACTAAGGCTTCTATTTCAAGGATTATAGGTCTTGTTCCTTCTCTTACTACACAAAGGGCTGATCCTGCCTGTTCTTCTCCTTTTTTTCTTTCAGTCATAAAATATTTTGAAGGGTTATCTATGGACTGAAGACCCTTGGAGGTCATTTTGAAAAATCCCATTTCCCCCGTTGATCCATATCTATTTTTTGTTGTGGATAGAATTCTTAATTCTTCATAAGAATCTCCCGTTAAATATAAGACCGTATCTACTGCATGTTCAAGACTTCTTACTCCTGCTAGTTCGTCTTCTTTTGTCATTTGACCTACTATAAATATCGCTCTTGGTCTTTTATAGTTTTTGCTTAAAGACATAAGTTCATAAGTACATTCCATTATTTGAGTGGGAGAACCTGGTCTATTTGTAAGTCTTCCTAAAGTAAAAGTTTGTATTGAATCTATAATAAGTATATCTATATCTAATTCTTCTGCTTCTTCTATAACCTTATCAAGGGAATTTGTGGAAATTACCCAGAGCCTATCTGATACTCTTCCGTCAATTCTAAGAGCCCTTGCTTTTATTTGAGTGGAAGATTCTTCTCCCGATGCATATAAAATCTTTTTTCCTTTTTCTGCCAAAATATTTGAAATCTGTAAAAGAAGGGTGGATTTTCCACTTCCTGGTTTAGCTGTTAAAATGGTGAGGGAATCTTTTAAGATTCCTCCACCCATTACTCTGTCAAATTCACTTAAACCTGTTAAGATTCTTCTGTCATCTTTTAATTCAACATCTTTTAAAAGCTTAGCTGGGCTTTGACCGCCTAAGCTTTTTTTTAGATTTTTATGCTCTTTTTCTTCAATACTTTCTTCTAAACTTCCCCAAGCTCCGCATTCAGGACACTTTCCTAAAAATCCCGGAGAAGTGTAACCGCACTTATTACACTTGTACATTTTCTTTTTCCTTATTTTTTGTTGAAACTTTTCTTAAAACAAGTTTTTCATTTTGAATATAGGCTGTTACTCCTGAACCCTTTTGAACTTCTCCACTTAATATTTTATCTGCCAGGGCATCTTCAATGTTAGTTCTTATAGCTCTTGCAAGAGGTCTTGCTCCATATTCTTTGTCAAAGCCCTTTTTACTTACATATTTTACAACATCCTCTGAAAATTTAATGTCTATATCCATTTCTTTTATTCTTAAAGCAAGGTCTTTCAACATATTTTCAACGATTTGTTCAACTTCTTTATCTCCTAATTCCTTAAAGACTATTATATCGTCAATCCTATTTAAAAATTCAGGCCTAAAACTATTTTTAAGTTCAGTAAAAATAATTTCTTTCATATTTTCATATTCGGTCTTTTTTTGGTCTTCAGAATTAATGGAAAAACCCATTTGAGATTTTTTCTTTAATAAATTTGCTCCGGCATTAGAAGTCATAACAATTACTGTATCTTTAAAATTTACAGTCCTTCCTTGAGAGTCTGTCAATCTTCCTTCATCAAGTATTTGAAGTAAAATATTAAAAACATCAGGATGGGCCTTTTCTATTTCATCAAACAAAATTACACTGTAGGGTTTTGTCCTTACCATTTCAGTAAGTTGTCCACCTTCGTCATATCCCACATATCCTGGAGGTGAGCCTATAAGTTTTGATACGGTATGCTTTTCCATATACTCACTCATATCTATTCTTATCATATTTTCAGCCTTGCCAAATAAACTTTCTGCAAGGGTCTTCGCTAAATAGGTTTTACCCACTCCTGTAGGCCCTACGAAAATAAATGACCCTATAGGTCTATTTGGATCTTTTAAACCTATTCTCGCCCTTTTAACGGCCTTAGAAAGGCTATCTACAGCTTGGTCTTGTCCCTTAACTTTTGCTTTTAATTCTTCACTTAAATTTTTAAGTTTTGTTTTTTCTTCTGAATTAAGTTTTGTTATGGGGACTCCAGACCAATCAGAAACAATCTTCGCTATATCTTCAAAAACAACAAGAGGTTTTTCATTACTTTTTTCAAATTCCTCTTTTTTTATTATAAGCTCATCTTGTAGTTTTCTCTGTTTATCCCTTAAATTTGCTGCAAGTTCAAAATCTTGATTGGAAATAGCCTTTTCTTTTTCTTCTTCAACATTTCTTAATTTTTTTTCATATTCAACTTGAAAATCCGGAACTTTAAAAGAACCTATTCTAAGTTTTGAAGCAGCTTCATCAATAATATCTATTGCCTTATCTGGTAAAAATCTGTCATTTAAATATCTGTGAGAAAGTTTAACAGCAGCTTCTATGGCCTCTTTAGAAATTATAAGTCCATGATGCTTTTCGTAATTTTCCTTTAAACCCTCTATTATTTTTATTGAATCTTCTATTGTTGGCTCACTTACATTTATAGGCATAAGCCTTCTTTCAAAAGCTGTGTCTTTTTCAATATGTTTTCTATATTCACTTGTAGTAGTTGCCCCTATTATTTGAAGATCTCCCCTGGTTAGAGCAGGTTTTAAAATATTTGAAGCATCCATAGCACCTTCTGCAGCTCCTGCTCCTATAAGAACATGGATTTCATCAATAAATAAAATTACATCTTCATCGGCACTCGCTTTATCTATTACGCTTTTTAATCTTTCTTCAAAATCTCCCCTATATTTTGCGCCAGCTATAAGGGCAGAAACTTCCAAAGTTAAGATTTTTTTACTTTTAATAAATTCTGGCACTTGTCCTGAAATGATTTTTTCTGCAAGGCCTTCAACTATGGCTGTCTTTCCAACGCCTGGCTCTCCAATGAGGACTGGATTATTTTTTTTACGTCTTAAAAGAACTTGAATAATTCTTTCTATTTCTTCATTTCTTCCAATAACAGGATCTATCTTTCCCTTTTTAGCTCTTTCGTTTAAATTTATTGTCCACTGGGAAAGACCCTTTTCTCCATCTTCTTCAAGACCGGAACTTTTCTTTTCTTCCATAGCTTTAAAAATAGATCTTTCCAGATTTTCAGAACTTATTCCAAGGCTTCTTAAAACA
>CAMQDG010000019.1 GCA_946999425.1 uncultured Peptoniphilus sp. | reverse complement strand
AGAATTTAGGATTTGAAACTTTCTCTCCTGTTGAAAGGATACAGAAGTCCTTTAAACCTACATCTATGCCTACATTAGAGCCTGTTTTTTTAAGAGGTTCTATTTCTTTTTTATAAGTTATTGCTGCAAAATATTTACCTGTTCTTGTTTTTGATATACTGACATTTACTATCTTTCCTTTAATAATAGATTTATCCCTATATTTTACCTTTCTAAGCTTTGGAAGTTTAATATAGTTGTCAAGCATTTCGATGTTTTTATTTGAGTATTTTGTTGTATAAGAATCTCTACATTTTTTCTTAGACTTGAAGTTTGGATAATTGCTTATTCCTTTAAAAAATCTTTTATAAGCTTCATCTAAATTTTCTAAAGCTACTTGTAGAGCAAACTTATCAGGTTCTTTTAACCAAATCAGTTTGTTTTTTAAGATAGTCAGGTCTTTAGAACAAGCGTAAGAACCCATACTTTCTTTCGTTTCTTCGTATCTTGTTTTTCTTTTATCTAAGTAGTAGTTATATACATACCTTACACAACCGAAAGTTTTGATAATTAATTCTTCTTGTTTTTTAGTTGGATAAATTCTAACTTTTAAAGTTCGATATATTTTGTCTTTTTGTTTATTCGTCTTCATGCCTATATTATACCATACTTATGGTATAATAGCAATGTTATATCAATGAACCAATTTATTTAATTCCATATTAAGTTTTATATACAAGGGATAGTTAACCCCTATGGGAAGTGTCGTTCATATAAAATCGCTACATTTTATACAGTTCTCTTATGAACTTCTTAATATTTTTATTAAGCACAGACTATATCTTATCCTACAGCCTTACCTGTTTAGGCGAAACCGCTTCCACTACCAATAGCTTGTAGCGTACTCCCTTCACGAGGGAAGGAGTTTCCGGCAATTCAGTTTCTTTGTTGTACGGATCTATAGTGTCCGTATCTACATGCAGATTTCTCTACACACTGACTATACTTAACACTTGGCTTTAAGGCCTCGTGCTTTATAATCAATTATTTTTAGGATCCTTTGGAGTCTTGGCAAGGAATATCCTTCTTTTCTTGGATGTTTTTTTAAAATATATCCTACAATTTTTACATCCTTTTCCATTTTTTCACCTCTTAGCAACTTTCTTAATTATTATTTCTCTCCAAGATGTTGTATTCAAAAACTGTTTTAGATAAGCCCATATCCTTATAACTTGAAACATTAGATAAGGAATCTATGGTTACAAGAGCTCTGGGAAGTCCGTATCTTTCAAGTCTTTCAAGAGTTGTAAAACAAAGATTCTCAATATATATCAAGTTAATAACCCTAAGGTCATGATAAGCCTCCTCTAAATCATCTGTCAGAATAATGTAGCTTAATTCCCTCCCCATAATTTCCTTATATGACACATTAGATTGTCTTAAATATTGAATTTTTTTAAGCACTGAAAAGGGTCTAAAATTATAGGAGTCTAAAACAAATTCTTGAACCTTATTATGAACAATCTCAATAGCCTTTTTAGAATTTAGCCTTCTTAAATAGTAGCTATAGGATATTCCTCCTGTAAATTTAGAAATACTGTAACCGTTTACAAATTGAAAACCGTCTTTTTTTATTAAATCTTTAGCTTGGTCTACAGGCTCTGGCAATTCCTTTTTATAAAAGGACACCATGTTCATAAGCAAGCTTATAAGCCTTTCTCTTGTATCTATATAAACCTCAAACTTGTCATCTACAAGGTCAAGGATCCTGTTATAAATAGTATTTTTAATAACATCAATCCTTACCTCAGGAATAGTTGTATTTTCAATAACAAAAAGAACCACTATTTTTCTATCCCTGTATACATAATCTCTTCCAGACAAAAACCTTCTGTAATTCTCCCATTTTTCAAGGAGCTGTTTTCTCGACTCAGTAGCCATATCTGTTTCAATAAAAAAATCTACCCCTATCATCTTGAGAAGTCCATCAGGTCTCATATCCTTAAAATCTCCTATATATTTTTCATCAAAGTATTTATAGGGAGTTCTATCTCCTATAGCCTCTTTAAAATCTATATAAAACTGATTTAAAGCTATTTGATGGTTTATGTTTCTTGGAATTATTCTAAGTTCTGATGCCCTAAAATATCCTCTCTTTATAATTTGGTTATTAATGTCTAAAACATTACTCGAAAGCTCCAAAATATATCTGGCAAGCTCCACTCCTTCTGGCGTTAAAAAATATACTTCGTGCTTATTAGTTATTTCTTTAACTATAAGACCGTCTTTTTCCATGCGATTTATTTTTCCCTTACAATAGGAGTTGTTTTTAGCGTTATCTGAATAATGTAACTGAAAAAGCTGGTCTAAGGTCAAACACCTGTGTTTATATATTGAAGCTAAAGCATCTTGGTCTCTATCCTGTAGGTTTCTGTAAATCTCAAATAAAGCTTCTCTCAATGTCTTTCCTCCTACACATAGGCAAATCTTATTTCTCCCTTAGGAGCCTCGGGACCAAGATATAGGTTTCCATATTCCCTTAAAATTTTTTTAAAATATATAGATCCATATTTTCTAATAATCCCATAAACATTTTCGCAAACGTTAATTGAGCCTAAAACCGTGAGCAGAAGAACTCTTCCATCATCCACCCTGCTTGCTACAAGCAAAATATCTTTAAATAAAAAATAATCTCCAGATATATGACTTAAATAACCTCTGCTAAGGCAGGAATTAAAAGCCTCTTTAAAGCCCTCTATATCTCCTTCATAAGTCTTGTCTACCCTCTCAGTCCATCTGTCAAAAAAATGCTTAGAAATAATAAATGTAGTGTTTTGACCCATAATCTTAACTTCTTTTTTCTTCTTTTTCTTACTCATAAATTTCTTCCTTTCTTTTTTTTAATATTAATTATATATTAGAAATAATCTTGCAAAATTATTATTTGTGTGGTATTATGTATATAGCAAGATTTCTTAAGGGCTTCATATACCCCTTAAGGCTTTCATAATAATTATGTGGGCGAGAAAAATTTTTCTTGCTTAACTTTATATCTATTATACCACATTTGGCGTAATAATGCAATATTTTTTTAAAAACTTATTTTCCCTGATAGGAGGATCTTATGCTACCAACAGCTTTATCAGGAGACTATCAAGATATGGAAATCGAGGCTCTCATGAACCTATCCATATCAGTCAATCAAAATAAGGAGAAAGAAATAACAAGCCATTTTTCAGAAGAAGAAAAAGAAATAATGGTAAAGGAGTATCTGGGAGATACAAACACATCATATTATAGTCAAAATAAAAGACAATATTTGCAGAATCCAAGTGCCTTTCTTAAAATAGGCTCTTACAAAAAAAACAAAAACCAATCTTTTATTTTTAGTGCTATTGTTTCAAGTTTAAAAAAGACCATAGGACTTAAAGGTATTGACCTTATTTTAGGAAACTCAGGCAGAGAAGAGATTTTGTGCGTTGCGGAAGACGCCTTTTTACGCACCTTAAACACCTATATAGTACCTAAAAATTTAAGAGAAGAGCTTAAAAAAGCTCAAGAAGATTCAAACTATGCAATTAAAAAATCTTCTCTTAATCAATTTAATTCTTATTTAAGAACAACTATCCATAGAGATATAACCAATACCGTAAAAACTCCAGGCAAATACGAAAAGGACCAAACAATTATTGAAAAATATATAGTGTCTAAAGGGTCAGAGAAAAAAACTGTAGAAAAAACAAGAAAAATAAAAGGAGAATATATTCCGGATCCATCAAGATCCCTTCCTATATCTCTTAGATTACAAGATGATGAGCCAAATAATCATGATGAAATAGGAAATTCTAATGACAATAAGTGGATTATGGAAATTAACTTAGATGAAGATAGAATTTTTGGAACAAATTCTAACAGCTCAAAAGACGTTGATGAAAAATTAACTGACGCTTATACAAGAAAAATATTAGTAGATATTTATAACAGTTTTGATGAAAAAGAAAAAATAATGCTTCTTAATAATAGTGAGTTTTGTGAAGTTTTTGGGCTTAAAAGATTGACTCAAGAAGAACTTGCAGAAAACATGAGGGTTTCTCAGGGAACAATTTCAAGATTGTGTGCAGACGCAAATTTTAAACTTGCAGCAAAATTATTAAGAGCTGGATATAGCTTTGAAGAAAGGATGTTCTCGTGAACGAAAAAACATTTTTTAATTTATTAACTGAATATGACCAAAAGATAGGTCTTAATGTAGTATTAGCAGAAAAAAACCCAAATCTAAAAGAGGCTTTTTTTAATACAAATGATTTAAAAAACTTAAATTTACCTGTTGGCAAAAACTATTTATTGGTGGCAAAATCCCCTTTGGAAGAAGGTTGTAAATACGATTTTACAATATTTAAAGTAGAAAAAAATTTCAAAAGATTTATACAGGGGACAATGACAAAAATAAGCGAAGATATAAAAAAGAGACCAGAAAGCTTTACTTCTACTATTTCAAAATCAGACCTATTTGCAGAGACTTTTTTCTCAGAAAAAGGTAAGCTTATTAGAACAATAAGAAACGATCTTGCTCTTTGTTATTTGCCTTCAATGGTTGAACTTTTTCAAGTTAACTGAAAAACAAACCTCGATTTTTTCGAGGTTTTTTCATTATTAATAAAATAAAAATTTGTAGACTAATAAATAATGTAACCATTTTGTAACCTATTGAAAGGAGAATAAAAAATAACAGTGAAAAAAAGTAAACAGATATTAATATTGGGGCTTACTCTTGTAAGTTTAATTCCAACTATAAGCTTTGGAAAAGGGCGAGATCTTTTATTGGAAGAATACGAGAATAGAAAAGACTTAATAGTAGACCCCTATGAAAAAATTGAAAGTAATATAGTAACTAATGTAAATGATATGGTTTCAAAAACCTATTTGTTTGATGAGGATACAGACCCTGAGCAATCTCCCATAGAGGAGACGATTTTAGAAGAACGTAATTTTAAAGAAGAGGTTGATAATTTCTTTTCGGGTTTTAAGGAAGATGAAAAGGAAGAAAAATTAGAAAAAAATTTAACTTTTGTAAATCAGGTAAGTAAAAAAGAGTCAGATGCAAAATACGCATTTGCAAAAAAATCTAAGGTATATAGGTCAAATGGTTATGCTTATACAACCACTGAAGGAGACATATTAATTCTAAGAGAAACTCAAGGTAAATTCTTTATTTATTCCAAAGGCGGATCCAACAAAATAGAGATTCCAAGTAAAGATATCATTCTAATAGACAAGATAAATGAAGTTAAAAACTTAGACCAAAGACTTAAAAGAAGTCAGGCTATAAATAAGGTAATCGCTTTTTCTCTAAACCAACTTAATAAACCCTATAAATGGGGAGCTACAGGGCCAAATGCCTATGACTGTTCTGGGCTTTCAAGTGCAGCCTATAAACAAATAGATATAGAATTACCAAGAACCTCATACAATCAATGCTTTTTTGGTCAAAGAGTAAGAGGAGACGATTTAAGACCAGGAGACTTGGTATTTTTCAGAATCACTAAATCATCGGGTCATGTAGGAATATACTTAGGAGAAGATAAGTTTATTCACGCACCTAAACCAGGTGATTCAGTGAAAATATCAACCTTATCTGAAAGAAAAAATATTTTTGGAGCAAGAAGAATAATCTGAAAGAAGACCGATTAATTTCGGTCTTCTTTCTCATATATTTCTTTTTTTCCAAGTTTTTATCCATCTATTAAAATCTTTTCTGAATTTATTTTCCATGTTTTCCGGTATTTCTGATTCAAGGCTTAAGACTTTAATCTTAGGACTTTTCTCAGAAAATATATTGTCTACATCCTTTTTTGTCTTAGTAGATTTATTTATAAGCCTTACCTTGCCTGGGCTTATTTGACCTTTGTAGGTTTCATATAAATATTCCTGAAGATCCTTTGAAATATATGAGAATCTAAGGGTATTTTTCTTGTCTAAAAGTCCTTCAAAATATAGATTTGAAAGATTATCTATAATTTTAGTAGTAAGGGTAAAGTCTTCATAAATTCTCGTTCTTTTTATTCCCAGTTCATCCATTATTTCTTTTATGGGTGGTTTATCTCTTCCTAAATTCTCCCTTACTTCCATCCTGTTTTTTATGATTAGAGGCACAATTCTCCTGTCAGAGTCTCTTGCAACATAATTTGTATCTATTATAAGCTCTTTTGCTTTATCTTCTTGTAACTCTTCTTTTGAAAGAACAAAAGCGGGAATTTCTTTGTATTTTTCATTGATTTGTCCCTTGTAAGTGAAGGTCCCCTTTTGCCATTCTTCGATTCCTCTTGTTATATCCCCTTTATATAGGATCTTATAAGCATTTACCCTGTTATGACCTGCAAGGATAGTGTATTCGTCTTCTTCTCTTTCCCAAACTATAATGGGCATATAAAGCCCGTTATCCCTTATGGAATAAACCATTTCTATCATCTTTGATGTGTTATATTTAGGAAAAAAATTCCAATCTGAAGGAGCGTCTTTTAGGCTTAAAATACTTATCATTTCTATTTTTTTTGAAGCTATTATGTTTTTTTCAAAATTTGAAAGATTTAGATTTTCTTTTAAAGAATCTAAGTTTATCCCTGTATTCTTAAAAAACCTATCAGCTTTAATTTCCTTATTTTTTGACAATCTTTTCCACCTCCTTGGCTAATTTATTGAAGTCTTTTACTGCTCTTGAGTTTTTGTTATAAACTTCAAGGGGCATGCTATATAACTGAGACTTTTCAATGTTTGAGTCAACGCTTATTATGGACTTTAAAAGAATTTCAGGGAATGTTTCTTGTAAAATCCCGCTTATATCCTTTAAAATTGACTTTCTTTTATCAGCCTTGTTTATAACTATACCTGCTAAGTCTTTAAATGATTTATCCCTTAAGGTCTTTTCATCTTCCTTAATAAGGT
Organism: uncultured Peptoniphilus sp.; assembly: GCA_946999425.1. Lineage (GTDB taxonomy): Bacteria > Bacillota > Clostridia > Tissierellales > Peptoniphilaceae > Peptoniphilus_B. Next base: position 18,143 of record CAMQDG010000019.1, on the reverse strand, counting down.
TAAAAAGATTTATAAAAAGGGCTAACCCTTCCATGCAGAAGGGTCCCGGTTCAACAGGTAAAAGGTTAAAGTCTATAGTTCTTAAGAGGGATAAATTAAAGGAGTTCATATTAGGGTTTGTATCTATTAAAATGTAGTCATAATCAGAATTTTCTCCTAAATTTTTTAAAAGATCTCTCATTAAATATCTGTCATTTCTATCAAAATCAAGGGCTTTTTCTATAGTCATAAGGTTTGCATCCGCTGCTATCATAGAAATGTTTTCATAGGGGGTCTCTGTAATTACTCCCCCTAAATCCATTTTTTTAAGTCCGTAATAAAGGGTCTTTTCTTTTTCTGCCTCTACTCCATAAGAGTTGGTCAGGTTTCTTTGGGGATCTGAGTCTATAAATAATATTTTTTTCTTTTTAGATAGGCTATATCCCATATTTCCTAATATTGTAGATTTACCCGTACCTCCCTTAGAAATGACATTGGAGATTATTTTAGGGCTTCTCATTTTACTTCTCCTTTTGTATTATTTGGTCTTTTTTAGACAATACGTATGAGGGAATTATATCATATATATCCCTATGGAAACATAGAGCCATAAAAAGAGCTTCTGAAACAGCCATTCCTGAAGGTCTGCCATTTAGTATTCTGGTCATGGTGGTTCTTGTAATACCTACCTTATCAGCTGCCGCCCTTCTTGAAATCCCATATTCTTTCATAAAGCCTACTATTTCTTTTCCAAAATCACCCTTTGGATCTTCTCCATATATAATAGTATTAAAAGCCTTATTAAAGTCTCTTATTGCCTTGTCTGCCCTTTCTCCTATTTCGTCACAAGCTTTATCAAGCTCTTGACTTATTTGAGCTGCATAGTCATCGTAAATTTCAAAATACTTTGATAACTCTTTAAAATTATCCTTATATTCAGTTTTCTTTGGGTCTAAGGAATAAGAGTCTCTTAAAAATGTTACAGATCTTTTAGCTAAAAAGACCCCCTCAAGACTTTGTTCTGAAACATATCTTAAATAATCTAATAAATTAACTGTTAATTTTACAAACTCATGCATAAAATACAACCTATAAGCTAAAACTTCGTTTAAGAAATTATTTTCTTTTCCGTCTCCATCAAATATAGCATAAGTTCTTGTGTTGGCAAAAGATATATGAACAAGATTGCTTCTCATATTCTCCATAAAAGTTAAGAAATTTATTCCTTTTGCTTTTTCTTCTACCATCTTAAAAAATAAATAATATCTTAAATTTACAGTAGATACAGGCATATTCCTCATTCTTTCCATCCTATAAGCATTTAAGGTATCTGCGTCTACATAATCTTGTTTTCTTAAATCTTCTCCTACTACGTTAGCGTATCTCATTTTTGTTATTCTTCTTATGGTTCCTATAAGAGGACCATCAAGAGTTTTAAAGTCCACGTCAGGAACAAAATCTACAAGTTCCTTATAGGCTTTAAAAAATTCTTCCATATTAAGTTTTTCTTTAAACCAGTCTTGAGGGTTTTTACTTAGGCAAAAATCATCAAAACTTTCTTTATTTTTATAATCTAAAACTTCTCTCCAGTCTCTTTTTATACTTTTTAATTCATAAGGATCTATCTTATTTTTCATATTAGCCTTTCTAAAGTCTTGAAGGATTTTATCCTCTTCTTTAAAAAGTTCATTTCTTTTTGCTATTCGTTTAGGACTTATAAAGTTTTCTTTTTCAGGCATAAGATCCATAAAGGATAATTTGTCCTTATTTGCCATATAAACTTCTAAGATTTTTGGTAGGGTTAAATCTCTTTTTTGTAAAACAGTATTTTTAATTCCTGCTGTAAGAGTTAAGGTGGAAAAACCTGTGTCGTCTTGTTCGCTTCTTCCTACGTAAAATATCTTGCTTGCTATTTCCTTACTTAATCTTTCTTTCTCGGAGCTTACAAAATCACTTAATGTATTAAAATTGTCTTCCCCTACAAATAAGGCATCTAATATAGGCATTATATTTTTATATCTTTCATCTTGTTCAATAAAGTCTTTTCTTGGTATATCTGAAGTTGTTACAAGAGCTACAAGTTCACTTATTTCCATGAGCTTTAAATAATCCCTTTCCCTATTGTATTGAGACAAAAGGTCGTTATTTAGGTAAGTGATTATAGGTAAAAAATAAGAATATAAAAACTTTTCAAAAAAAGATACAAATTCTTCATTAAATTTAGTTTTTCCTTCATCCTTAATGAAAATCGAAAATATCTTTTTCTTAAAAAACTCAAATACTTCAACTCTTTCTCTAAAAGAAAAATTATCTTTTATTGATAAAGCACACTTATATACAAATTCACAAAGTAAATCTCTAAGAGGTGCTTCTGAAAGATCCTTATTCCATTTATAAGCATTAAAGATGGAATAAGTCCAGCTAACATTATTCTTTTTCTCTTCTTCTACTATTACCTTGTCTGTATACTTAAAAAATTCATCTGTTGCTTTTCTTTCTTCGGAACTTATTATTACATTGGCGTATTTTAGTTCTGTTAAACTTATATTTTTTTCTGCTTGTTTTATTTTACTACTCATCGTTTTTTTCCTCCTTTAATTCTATTTTTTTCTTTTGTGCCTGTATTATATCACGAATAACGTAAAAATGCAAGTATTAGATTTAATATTTTTTTATTTGATAATTTCATTATTTACAAGTTGCATTCCCATCTAAGTCGCTATTTAATCACTTTCCTAAAAAGGGTACAAAAAAATACTCGATATTCCCTATCGAGTATTATATATGATTTGCAATCATTCGTCAGCTCCACATAAGCCTGGCATTGTCCCTGGAGTTATTACTGAATCAGGACTTTCTTCTTGAAGTTCAGAAGATGTTGGTCCATCGTGCTTATAGTCATCTGTTGCTTCTTTTAATGGGCTCTCAGCTATTCCTTGGGGACCTCCTTCTTGCCATATACTTGTCGCTGGATCTCTCATATCTCTTTTATTTTTAACAAGAAGCCTCCATTTTGCTACGCTACTATATTCAGACATAGGTTTACTTAATGGATAAAATCCTATAAATATTCTTTTGCCTGTTTGAGTTTCTAAAAACACAAATTTAAACTTTTGCTTTTCATATTCAAATTTTGCTGATTTTATATCTTTTATTGGGTCGTCAAAATAGACTTCTTTTGCTCTTTTATATTCAGGACTATCTTCAGGTTCTTCTTCTACTTCTGATATTATCTTTATTGGATTTTTAAACTTATCAGTCATTTCCTTTGAGATAGAATAGGCTACAGATTTGTCGTCTTGAGTGTATTCTGTCCTATAATCTTGGTCCATAGATAAAATTCCGCATATATAAGCTTTATCATTCTTTATAGCTGATAAGTTATTTCTTGTTATGTCCTTGTCGGATAAATAAGAGTCTGGCAAGCTTTGTATTACATTTATGTCTTCTACTAAAGTTAATACTTTATTTTTAAAATATTTATTTGCATCAGAATTAAATTCTTTTGATTCTTCAAAGATTTTTTCATCTAAACCCTCAAATTGAAATTTTTCAAGGTTGTTAAGTAAAAAAATCTCCATTTGTTTTGCCCTTTGGTCTGGCAAAATTTGAGCTTTTTTGTTTGAATAGTAGGCCGTTCTTAAATCATCTTGGTTATATTCTATGCTTTTGTCGTCTTCTTTTTCTATCCTATATTGGTCTTCTATTTTGTTTTCTTCTTCTCTTGCTTCGGCACTTTCTACTTTTACATCCTTTAAAGCTTCGTCTGCTTTTTTAGGATTCTTTTTAAAGATTAAAAAAAGACCAAATATAAGGGAAAAACCTAAAATTATAAATAGAAGTATTAAGAGTCTTTTGCTTTTGTTTTTCATAAATCTCTCCTAAATTTTAATTTTATACAGTCTCTCTGTTCTTTCTTTTATGCTATTATAAAAATTTCTAAGCTTATCTTTAAATTTTTCTATGTCTCTCTTTTTATTTACCACTAAAAGTCCTTCGTCAAACTTTCCTAAGTAACAAAAGCAGGATGAAAACCTATCGTAAGCATCTCCTGTTGTTAAATAACGGTCAAACAAGATTGGTCCTTCTATATTTAGGGTCTTAAGGTCTTTTGCTACTTGGTCTTTTAAAAATATAGGGTCCTTTTTACTTACCTGAATAACTATAGCCCTATATTCAAAAAAATTTGGTACTATTATATAATCTTTTTCTTCCATAAAATCCTCCTTTTAATATGAAAAGTTGCTTACTTCCTGTCTGTCATGGGTTTTTAAAAGGTCTAATAATCCCCTGTCTTTTTCGTTATCTGCTTTTAAAGCTCCATATAAGTCTTGAGAAAGCCCATGTCTATCTATATATTCCATGTATGAATTTCTTGTTGTTATATTATCTTCTATGCTTTCTTTTAAAGAAAAATTATTTATTTCATAATCTATATAGGCTCTTACTTTGTTCTTTGTTTTTTTTCTCAGAGTCTTTAGGTCACTTAAAATAAGTTCATTTATATTAGATGGAACTTCTTCCTCTTCTTCTTTGAATATTCCTGAAAATCCTAAGCTTTTTTTTGAACTTTCCCCTGAGTTTATATCTGAATTCACTCCTGAATTTTTGTCTGAGTTATTATCTGAGCTATTTTCAGATTTATCACGGACTCTCTTTGAATACTTCCCTGAATATTCTCCTGAATTATTCCTGATTCTTTCCTTGTCTTCTCCCTCTTCTTCTCTATCATATCCTAAACCTTCTTCTGAATAAATTCTTAAACCTTTTTCACCTTCCTTATTACCCCTTGAATAGGTCCATGCAATATTTTTTTCTTTATTTTGATTCTTGTCTTTTTCCCTTAAGTTATTTATTTCAATTTCTGTATTTCTTTCTTTTGTCTTCTCCTCTTTGTAGGAGTGGGAATAGTAAAACAAAAGAAAGATTGTAAGAGTAATTGTTGCAATTATAAGGATCCATAAAAAGATCTTTTTTACATCTTCTTTTTCTCTATCTGCTAAATATTTACCAATTAAACTCATAAATCACCTCATACAAAATACCATACACCCATTAATCCATAGGATATGGCCAAAAAAAGTCCATAGGGGGCATTTACTTCTTGACTTATTTTTTCTTTTTTTATTACTCTTAATAGAAAATATAAGCCTCCTAATAATACGGCTATACCATTTAAGGCTAAAGAGCCTCCTGTTCCAAAATATAACCCTAAAGCAAATACTGCCTTTATGTCTCCTCCCATTTTTACGTTTTTATAATAAGCTATAGTGAAAAATCCAAGGAAAAATATTAAGCCTCCTATAAGGGAGTCGAGTCTTATAGGTATAAGTCCTGAAAAACCAAAGATAAATCTTAAAATTATCATTGAATAGGTTGCAAAGTTGGGGATTCTCCTATACATAAGATCCATATAACCTATGTATATAAGGTATAGAAATATAAAAAAATACAAGTCCTTGTTATTAAAAAAAGCTAAACTGTTTTTAAGTGCTTCCACTAAAATTCCTCCTTAAGATTTTTTAATATGTGACTTATTACGTCTACGGTCCATCCATTACCCAACATCTTATATCTTTGACTGTCTGATATAGGCTTACCATTTAATTCTCCCTGAGTCCATTGGTCTGGTAGGGTTTGAAGCCTTTCGCACTCAACAGGGGTAAGTTTTCTAATATAGCCACAGGTTAAAATCCCGTGTCTATCGGTTGCTGTTAGGGTATAGGCCTTATTTTCTCCAAAACGTCTTCCATTTTGCCTTATTTTTATTTTATCTGGGCTTAAACAAGGCAAGAGATAAAGTCCTGTTTTAGCTCCTCTGCCTCCTCCTTCGCCACATAAGGCAACTGATTTGTTGTTAATAAGATAAACTCTTTCTCCTTGACCACCCTTATTAAATTCGGCTATTTTCCCTCTTTTGGTTTCTTTTTCTAAAATCTTTAGGGTTTCTTCTATGGGTATTATCTTTTCAAATAATTTTTCAAATAAAAAGTTCCCACCCCAAGATGAGTATTGTCTACTTGTCATTGTTATAGCTTTGTCCGGATTAATTGCGACATATTTTTTATTAAGCATATAATCCGCTCTTTCACTTAGCCAATTAAGCCAATTTTCTTTCATCACATAGTCCATATCATAATACTCATGTACTATATCTTTTAGTAAAATTCCCTTATCTTCAGGATCCCTTACATTTTTTATATTGGTCCAATAGAGTCTTCTTCTGTTTTGAGCTGAAACTAAGGCTGAGTTTATTTCTATGGGCTTTACTCCCATATGGTCACTTATAATGTTTTGCCAGTCTTTTTTCATTTTTACATTTTCAAGCAAGAATTTAACTTTGGGGTTTAGACTTTCTACTTTCCTTAATATATCAACAAAATCAAAAAATAATTTGGATCTGGGGTCGTCAAAATTAAGACCTTTTCCTGCTGGACTAAATCCTTGACAGGGGCTGCCCCCTATTACAAGATCTATTTTAGAAAAGTCTATATCCCACTCTTGCCACTTTTCTACATCCCCTAATTCTATGGAGTCAGGATAGTTTTTCTTTGCCACAGCGTTAGCAAATTTATCTATTTCAGATCTATAATATCTATTAATCGGTATTCCTGCTCTTTCTAAGGCAAGCCTTCCACAAGAAATGCCATCAAATAAACTTAATACATTAATTTTTTCCAATTTTTTCTCCTCCTGATATTAATTAGGAGGAGTTTAATGAAAATATTAGGTGCAAAAAAAAGAGCCTTTTAGGCTCCTTTTTCCCTTAATTATCTTCCTTCTTTTCGTTAACAAGCCACTCCGCATACGATGGATAAATTTCTTGACTAAACCCTTCTTCATCCTCAAACGTATGAAAAGCTTCAATTATATCACAACCACATTCTTCTTGAATTTCCTGAAGTTCTTCGAGAAGTTCTCTTAGAGTGTGACCGTGGTCTAACATCCACTTAATCTTGAAAATCTCGTATTCTGCCTCGTATTCTGTCTCGTCTTCTGTCTCGTCTTTTTTGGCGTTGTTGCCCCATATATTAACGAGGCTGTAATATACTTTCTTTGCCTCTGAATCCGGAAAATCTTCTTTCTTTGCAAAAAGTCTCTTTTCCATTGATTCTAAAATTACAGACAAATCGTTATAAGTCACCTTAACCTCAATATAAGAAGTCGGATCGTTTATGTTTAAGAGGTTCCAATATGTTCCGACAAACATTTTTCTCATCTGCATATTCTCTGTTCCTTCGTTGTGAATTAAGGCTTTAACAATCTCGTGAACGTCTTTTTGTTGTAGAGTCAATACTACTGATTTTTGTTCCATATTTTCTCCTTCTTTTTCTCTTAAATAACATGCTCAAAAGTGTATTCGAGCTTGTCTTCTCCTACAGGTGTGAACCAAGATGGTAATTCCGTATATATCCACTCTCCAAGAAGATTCTCAGAAATTTCGTCTCCGTATTTTTCTGCTTTTTCTAAAGTGTCATAACAAGATTCTCGCAAGGTTTCTACCTCTTCTAAAATTCCCTTTTCATCAACCAAAATGTGTTCCGAAAACTCCATTCCTGGTTCTTCTGAAAATAACTCAATTTTTAGATTTGGAAATTTTTTATGAACTTTTTCTAAACAAGTTCCTTTAAAGTATTCTTTCTTTATTCCTTCCCTTGTCCATTCTTTATAGTATCCATTTTCTAAGAGTGCAGCCTTTAGACTCCAAGCACAAGATCCATAAAACTCAACAAAAAAATCTCCTTTTTCGTTAAATCCAGAGTCTGAAATGGATACTCCATCAACTCTCCAAAAATGAGGCTTCTTGGGTGGATTTATGAATTTTCCCTTTTGGTCTCTCATATAACTATAATCTTCGCTGAAATAGTTATACACTTCCTTTACTTCTTCTTCTTTTCCTACAATTTTTCCTAAAAAATTACAAATATTTGCCATTTTTTTATCCTCCTTTAAATACTTGCCTAAATAGGCTACTTAGTTTTTTCTTACATTATTTATTAGGGAAAAATCTTTAAAATTATTAATAAAAAACAAAAAAATTGAAAAAAAATAAACCCCAAAATTTAATAGGTGAACTTGCTTTTTAATTTTTTTTTGGTATAATATAAATATAAACACATTATATTTATTTTATGGATTTGGAGGGCTTTTAGCTCTCCTTTTCCATGTCTTGATTTTTTTCTTGACAAGTAAGACTTTTTTCTATATAATGTGCATACAAAAACAGAAAAGATTTTCTCCTTTTCTTGCTTTTGGGTTACTTAATATTTTTTTACAGAAAAATGGGGCTTAAAAGCCCCATTTTTCTTTGTTAAAATTTACCTTAATATTACTCTTGCAGCTCCTCTTACAAGAACCTTACCTCGTTCATTAGTTTGTCCTTCAGAAATTTCAACCCTTCCTCCAGCCAAAACATCTCTATATCTAAGTCCTACATTTGCTACATAATCTATTAAATTAAGTCTCGTAAACTCTACTGAGACTATAGCTTCACAAATATATTGACTTCTATCTCCTTCAGTTACAGTTGAGCCTGCTGCGTTTCTTATACTAACTCTTCTTACGTTATATCCTGAAACCAGCTGACGTCCATCCATATAGGTGGTCATGCTGTCTGCAAAGAGTTGTTCAAATTTCTTTTTTGCTAAGGACTCATTTACTGTCATGTTTTCGTCAAATACTTCATTGGCATTTAAGGCATAAGATAAGGCTCCTGCCGCTGCTACATCAGCATCCCCCTGAATTTCATCTCTAAGGGTTAAAAGTTTTGTAAAATCCATAAAGACAAGCCCCACAAATATTACAATCATTATTACTATAACCACAGGTATAGGTGTCATTAACCCTCTTTTATTTTCTCTTAGTCTTTTAAGCAAGGTTATTCACCATCCCAAACATCATAGTTATGTTTAAATTCAGATACTCCTGCCCTTCCTGAGTGATAGGTTCCTGGTGGCAATCTCCCCGGAATCATGGCATCAAGCATATTCCACCTATATTGAAAAGATAAACCCGTTGTAAATTCGTGTCTAAACTCTATCCTATCTCCAGGATTTCTTTCTATGTTTATTCCACCTGTTATCCCACTGGATCTTGCTACATTATCTACTGTTCTTCTAAATTCACCTAAGGTTACGTAGTTGTCGTCTCCTCCTGGATAATTGGCAGGAACTGAGTTTGATATTCCTCCCTGAGCTGCAACAATTCTTGCAAACTCAGTATTAAGCCTTGATACTGCTTGCATTTGTTGCCCTATCCTTAAAATATCCAGAAAAAACCCAAGGGCAACTATTAATATCATAATGCATATAGCGAAGTTAATGGGTTCAATTACCCCTCGCCTGTCTTTTTTAAGTTTTTTCACAAAAGCCTCCTTAAAAAGAGGGGAGATCTTCCTCCCCTAAATATTAGTGACCTGCACTTTCTACGTCTGTAGTCCATCCTGCTATTTTAGTTCCTACTGCATTCATAAGGGCTTGAACTTGGTTTCTAAATCCAAACAATAGTCCACCTATAATCATGGCTACAGCTATTACTGCAATTGTTCCTACAGGAATGTCTCCTCTTTCGTTATCTAATACGTAAAGAGTTCTCTTTTTCATTTTTTCTATCATATTTTTCATAACCGTATACGGTCTTATACGGTTTCCTCCTTTATTAATTTATATATTTCTTTGACCGTTAATACTCCTACTCTATTTATTAGGGATAAAGTTTTTAAATTATTAATGGTTTCTATAATCCCATGGATCCAAATTTCATCATGTTAATTGCCATAGGTAAAGCATAAGCAATAAGCATTGCTATTAACAAAAAGGGCTGTAGGGCTTGACCATAAACATTCCTCATTACTACCTTTTTTTCCATAATGTCTGTAAGCATTACTTGTACGCCTCTTGCTTGAGCTTCAAAGGCATCTTTTACTTCTCCCCCCTGGTCTAAAGCAAGGACAATTATTGAAACAAATTCTTTAACTTCCCTTAAGTCTACTTTTGCTTTAAATCTTTCAAGGGCGTCTCTTGTGTTAGTAAGCTTCATATCTACTACAAGGTCTGTTATAAAGGGTTTCCAATCATCCCCTAAAAATCTTAATGAGGCTTCTAAGGCATATACAAAGGTAAGCCCTGATGATAAATAACCTTGAACAACTCTGATAAAATCAGGGAACTCTGCCAAAAGCTTCATCCTCTTATCCTTTACTTCATGATTTAAAAGATAAGGCATTAAGCCTATAAATACTATTAAACAAAGACTTGCAAAAATACTTGAACCGGACAAAACGATTAAAAATACAATAATTCCTATAATGGTAAATAAAATACTTAAGGCTTTATAGGTCTTATAATCTAAGTATTTATCCCACCCTACAAATATAAGCTCTCTTGTTATCTTCTCCTTGTTTTTTTCTCCTATAAAATTTCCAAAAAATTTCAGAATTGGAGAGGTTCCTATATGGATAAGTTCTTCTGTCTGAGTGTCAAATTTTTTCTTTTTCTCAAATTTTAATTGTTTTTGTCTCTTCTTATAGTTGGCATAATTTTCTACCTTAAATACCTTCCTTATTACCCCCTTGGTCAAGAGCCAAATCATATATGTTCCTAAGAACATTAAAAGTATTATTCTTTGATTAATCATGGATTTTACCTCTTTTTCTTCTTTTTCTTAATTACGTCTATTGGAGCCGCAAGTTTTGTATTTACAATCCAAATTGAGAAAGCTATTGATATTAATATAAATGTAGTTCCTATCATTCCTGGGAAAGTCCTCGTCATTATATATACATATTTCTCATTAGATGCCTTGCCAAAAAGTACAGCTAAGGGCACAAATCCTATCATTATATAGGCTGTTATAATAGGCTCTCTTAAAGCTTTTTTCAGCTTGTTTTTTATATCTTGATTTTCCTTGAATTGTTCTAAGGCTTGACCTAAGAGCATTGTCTTAGTTTCTCTTGTTCCTGCGTCTGAGGATACTCCATAAAAGGCTGTAAATCTTTCAAAAAATTTATTACCTATTCTTCTCGAAGACTTCTCCATGGCATTTTGTACTGATTCACCTAAGTTAATATCATCTATTATTCTTGTAAGCTCAGTATATATAGGCTCTTCTCCATATAAGTCTACTGCTGTTTTCTCTATAGCCTCTTTCATATCTCCTGTATTTTCATATCTTTTAATAATCATGGCCATTGCTACGCCTATTTGTCCTTCAAGGTCATTAGATCTTTTGTTAGCAAGAATTCTCATATACTCGTAAGGAATAAAGAACCCTAATAACCCCATAGTAATTGATAATACAAGATTGCCTGTTGTAAGTTGTAAAAATACAAAGGATAATATCATAAATCCTATCCTGTAAGTTAAAAATACATAATAATCTAAAATGTAACCTGCCCTATAACATAGGTCTTCTATATCCATTTTCTTAGTTACTTTTACCTTATCTCCTATGTTTCTTTCTAAGGTCTTAGATAATATATTTTTCTTAACCCAAGATGAACTTTGCATTTTTCTGAGATCCAAAGAGGTCTTTTTAGGATCCTTATTTTTATATATTATTAAAATTACAATGGCTAATAAGCCTAAATATAAAGTTGTCATGACCCCCTCCTAAAAATCTTTTCTCATATAAGGTCTTAAGTCTTCCAACTTAACTCCTCTTCTTAACATCTTATTTATTTGTAGATCTCCAAGCTCTCTTGTTGACCAAACCCAATCTCTTTTTTCAAAGTCATATTGAAATATATTTTTTACTGCAACGTTTTTTGTCTTAAAGTCATAAGATATTTCATCTAATGAGGTTATTCTTCTGCCTATACCTGGTATTGCGTCTTGAATAAATATATAGTCTACGCCTGAGCCTACTATTCTTTCTACTACATCTGTTCCTAAGGACGGCATTTGCATTAAATATTTCGTTACAAGTCTGTTAATGGCATTAACTGGTGTTCCTGCGTGCATGGTAAATATTGTTGAGTGACCTGTTTCCATGGCTTCTACTGCCGCTTCTGCTTCTGCTCCTCTTACTTCTCCTACTACTATATATTTTGGTTTCAATCTAAGTGCTGTATAGATTAAGTCTCTTAAGTCTACTCTTATAGCGGGGTCGTCTGATGGGGCTGTTACAAGCTCTAAGGTGTGGGGATATTTCAGGAATAATTCAGGAGTGTCTTCACAAACTAAGACCCTTTTATTGGACTTTAAAAGATTATAGTCAAGCAAAGCCCTTATAGTTGTCGTCTTTCCTGAGCCTGTTATCCCTGCACATATAATATTTGTCTCCCCGTCTATTAAAAGACCTAAAAGATGAGATATTTCTTCATTCATAAGCCCACCCTTTAAAAGATCTGCATGGGTTATATGGTCTTCTTCGTGCTTTCTTAAGGTTACTGAATAACCCTTTGTTGCTACGGCTGGAGATATGGCACAGCCCCTATCTTCAAACATTTCAAAGTTTACTATCTTGTTGGCTCCGTTATTCAGTTCTTTTTTATCTTCTGTTATAAATCTCTTTATGGTGTTTTCGCAGTGTCTTGGGTTTCTAAATTTATATGGATACCTTACATTAACTCCCTTTTGTTCTACAAATATAGTGTCATAATTTATTACATATATATCTGATACATCAGGATTTTTAAAGGCATCTTCTAAGACTGAGTAACCTACAAATTCTGATACGGCAAGATCTGTAAATTCATTCATTCTTCCTTCAAAGCCCTTAACTCTTATCTTATTTGCGTTTATACATTCTGTTATTATCTTTCTATATTCCTGCTCTTTATCCCTTAAATAGGCCTTGTCTTTCCTCTCTATATCATTAGAGGTGTATTTACTTCTTAGTTTTTCTTGTATCTCTTCTTTTTTATCGTCTTGTATAAAGGCTCTTATGTCTTCTATGGCTTCGTCAAAATTCCTTATTATTCCTGCTGTTGATTTGTTTTGAGCCTTTAATATGTCTCTTTTAAATGATTTGATATCTACTTCCAATTTATCACCTTCCAAACCTAAAGAAACCTTTTTTAGTTTCCTTATTACCCTTGATTTTTTCCTTAGAACTATCAAAGCCTTCTATGGGATAAATTTCATTGGCTACTTTTAAAAGTTCTTTTTTTGCAAGGGCTGTATCTTTGTTGTTTTCATCTAAAACTACTGGGGTTCCATTATATAGTCTATTTAAAAATATTGACTTATCTATTAAGGGAACCTTTGCTACCAAGTTAAATCCACTTTCTGCTAAGTGTTCCGAGGTATAAAGCAGATCTTCTTTTTGATTCTTTATTATTTCCTTTGTTAAGTCTTCGTTTAAAATATACTTAACTTTATCTAAAACCCCTATATTCTGTAATGTTTCTCTATACCTTGTGTTATTCCTTATGTTATTAAAATCCAAATTTAATATATAAAAACAATTTTTTGCCATCTGTAAAAGAGGATAGGTTGTTACGTGAGTTAACGCTGAGTTGGTGTCTACTATTACTACATCAAATTCAGGGGCTATTGCTTCTACAAGGTAGGTATAATAATGAGGGGCTATGTCTTCTATTTCTTCAAAGGAAAGTTGAGATCCTACTAAGCATAAAAGATTTTTTAATTTTCCATAAGGTAAAAATGAAGATTTTATATATGAATTTATTTCTTCCACCTGATATGGCGTTCCTATAAATTCTCCTTCTTTTGTCACTATTTCTGCTATTCTCTTCATTACGTTTTTTAGGTTTTTCTTTGAGTCTTCTATTTGTAGTAGAGTTCCTATAGATAGATTTTGTAAATCCCCTTCTATTAATGCCACTTTTGGTCTTTGTCCTTTTGCCGTCTTTTTTCCGTAGGCTGCTATGGCAGTTGCTACATTTACAGATAAAAAAGACTTGCCTGTTCCCGGCTTTATTGATGACATTATTGCTAAATTTTTTACAAGATGTTCGTCTACTTCTTTATTGCCTATTAAAAGGTCTCTTGTCATATATTCTTCTGGTTCGTTTTTTGTGTTTTTATAATATTCTTCCACTTTCTCCTCCAAGGGTTCTTCTATTTTTTCTTGCCCCCTTGTTTCAGGAGCTTTTTCTATTGTTTTATAGGTCTCTTCTTTCGATTCCCTATAAGGCTCATAAATATTTTCTTCTTTATTTTCTTTCTTATAGTATTCTTTATAATCTTCTTCTTTATGAGAGTCTTCCAAGGTATCCTTGGACTTTTCATAGACTCTTTCTTGTATCTTTATTTCTTGCCCTTTAATTGGTTCTTCTCTTTTTTGTGGCTCTCCTATCCTATTTTCTCTTTTTGGCTTTTCACTTTCCTTATTAAGGTTCTGGGAAGATCCCTGAATAAAGACTGAATAATCTTTGTAGGTGCCTTCTTCTATTCTTTTTAATTCTCCCTTTATTTCCTCTTCACTCTTTTTTTTCATTATCATATTTTCAAGATCTGTAGGTTTTATTTTCCTATTTATATAAATGTCATAAACACCCTTTTTACAAAGTTCGTATAAGTCATTAAGTTCTTCTGAACTTCTTACTTTTGACATTATTAATATTATTCTTAAATCCTTTAATACTTCTTTTGCCGCTAAGAGGGATTTCAATAAGTCTTTTTGACCCTTTAAGTTGCTTGTGCTTATCACTATTTCTGGCTCATAAAACATAAGGGAGTCATATAAGGTTTGTGTTTCTTTAACGGATCCTAAACTATTTACATAGGATAGGGAGCTTATATACTTATTCATAGGATCGCTTCCTGTTGCCAAAACATAGGTTTTATCTACTTCTTTTTTATTTAGTCTTTCCATGTTTTTGGAGTCTTACCCCCTTCCCTCCTTTTTCTAATTTTTATTTTCTTTATTGAAAGTATCTTCTGTGGGTATTGACTTTCCTGTTTCTGCTGAGCCATATCCTGTATATTTCTTTGAGAAGTCTCCGACTATATAACCTAAGGTTTCATAGTTTTTAGCTCCTGTATGTCTTCTCACTATCCCTACGCTTCCCGTTGATGTTCTTGCATAGATTTCTTCTGCTTGGTCAAGGGTTACTGCCAGCGTTACGTTTGAATTTTTGCCTTGTGTCGTCTTCTTTTCATCTTTATCTTCTTGGCTTAATTCGTCATAGCTTGATGACAATACTAATACGTCTTGCATAAAGATTTTTGAATAGGCTGACTTTCCTTGGTCCTTATTGTCTTCTGCTTTTTCTGCTTCTCCTACATAGATAAGGTCTACTTTTTCTCCTCTTAGATTCTCTTGTACGCTTCCCATTACTGGTACGGTCACTGTTCTTAAAGTTGACCAATCAAGATTCGAGAAGGGGTCTACTTCTCCTTTGTCGCTTACTTGTTCTTTATAGGCAAAGGATCCTTTTACAAGTTTTGTTATGGCTTTTTTCCCTACTACTTCTTCAGGCTTATCTACGAAAGATTCATTTACTCCTGCTTTTGGAATATTTATTTCTTTTATTGAGTCTTTATTTATTATCTCCCCTGCTTCTATAGTCTTTGTGTATTGATAAGCTTTTGTGGGAGCTGTTGATTTTTTTACATAAGAATACATTGAGATAAAGACTGCAAAAACTATTACAAGTTCTAATACTGTTGATATTATTTTTTTCTTTTTCAATTTGCTTTTCTCCTAACTTAATATATTGGCTACTATCCTATTTATAGCTACTTCTACTTTTCTTGAGCTATCTATTGATAGGGCTAAAAGTCCTTCTGCGTTTGCTTCTATAAATAATAAATCGTCTCTTGGTACTTTGATTAGGTCTACTGACCTTATCCAATCCTTAATATACTTTTCATCTACTATGGAGCCTTCTACGAAACGATTTAAAATGAAAGTATTTTTGTTTCTTATCTCTACTCCTTCTTGAGCTAAGTCATAAAGTCTTAAGAGATAATATCCTACTGATGATACGTCCTGAGTTAACACTGAATATATTTTGTTACAAAATATAAGTCCGTTTCTTGTTTCATCTCTTGAAGTGTCTGAAGGTAGGTCTAATATTATAAAGTCATATCCTAATTGAAACATTAAATGAACATAGAGTTCCTTTGAGTCTTTCATGGATATTTTTTCTTTTAAGCCTGATATATAGGCTTTTGAAAAAAACATGAAGTCTAAGGTATCAGGTAAGCTTTTATACCTTTTTCCCATTGAGCTTTTTTGTTCTTTTATTACTGATGATTTTATTATTGTTTTACCTATACTTGTAAATTCAAACTTTCTTAAATATTCCATACAGGTATCTATGCCTTCTTCTGCTTTCCCTAAGTCCAGCCAGTAGGCTACTGATGGATCTAAGGAATTAAATTCAAGGTATATTACTTTATAACCTTTTTCCGCTAATTTATAGGCTGTATTTACTGCTATACTCGTGGAGCCTGCTCCGGATTTGCCTGAGATAAAGGTTATTACCCTATTTGCCGTATTGACGGGTTGGGGGCTTTCTATTACCTTTTCCCTTACCCTTCTTACTCTTTCTTTCTTAGGAATGTTTAGGGTTTCTTTGGGTTTGTCCTCTTTTATTATTACTTCTTTTACAGACTCTTCTTTTATTGGTTTTTCTTCTTTCTTTTCTTTTTTTTCTTTTTCCTTGCCTTTTAAGGTTCCTGATATGACCCTTGAAAGTCCTCCGAATATGTTGGATTTTTTCTTCTCCTTCTCTTGGTCTTCTTTTATGACTACTTCTTTTATGACTATTTCAGGCTCTATTTCAGGAGCTTTGAAGACCATCCTGCCTCTTTCGTCTTCTTCGGGTCTTGGTAGGAACTTTTTAACATCTTCAAATTTATTAGGTACGTCTATAAGCTTTATTACGTCTCTTACATTGGTTGTAGATCCTGCCATAAAGTCATATATTCCATAGTTGACCAACATTGCTAAAAATGCATCTCCTATGTCTCTTTTGGTTGCCATAAAGATTATTCTTATGTCTGGGAATTTATCTCGGATTTCATAGAGGATTTCCATTATTGGTCTTGCTCCTGGCAGAGATTCTCTTATTATTACTATGTCGGGTCCATTCTTTTCTATTCCTGTCAGGATTCCTTCTCTATAGGTCGTTTCTCCTACAAAGCTATATCTTTGAAATAGGACTCCCTTTAAGTAATCTTCAAAGTCTCTGTTGCCTATAGCAAGGAATATTCTCTTTTTTAAATTTTGTTTTTCTTCTATAGGCATTTTTCCCTCCTATATTACAAGTCTTTCTTCTACATATTTCTTTACAAAGTCTTTAAATTTTTTAAATTCTAAAACTAAGCCCTCTTTTTCTGTTCCTAATAGAATTTCATCATTTTTAAAAATGTAACTAATCTTAAGTAGGGCATCTCCTCTGCTATAGGACACTTCTTCCATGATTACTTTCCCTTTAGATAAATAATTTACACTTTCCTTTTCTATGTCTTGTCCTATTTTATTCAGCCTTAGTTTCAGAAATTTTTCTCCTACTCCCATGGGTTTTATAAAGTCAGAAAGCTTTTCTTTATCTAAGTCAAAATACGCAGCTAAAAACCCCTTGTCCGTTTGGATATTCATAGATAAACTGTAGGAGTCTTCTTCTACTTCGGGTTTTACTGGAACTTCATATACTCCGCTATTTTGTAACAATTCCTCTATGACCTTAGCCACTGATTTCATCTCTGATAAAATCTCGTCTTTTGTCATTATAAAGTTGCTATTATTCATTAAAAGACTTTCAAAGGTCTCTTGGTTTATTTCTTCGTCCCCAAAGGCTTCATATATGGAAAGCCCTGAGTTTATTGACAAAAGTATGTTCTCAACTGTTGATTTTAAAGCGTTTTTTACTATAAGCGGGTATTCTTTTTTTAGATATTCTTTTCTGTGGGCTAATATGTTTTTTCCCACAAGGTTTATTTTTCTTATAATTTTAACCATCCCCCTTCAATTATTTTTTCCTATTATTCTTTAGGCTTTTTTATTTTTAATTATTAGGGGTGAGCCTTAATTTTTTCACGCACACAAAATCAAGGCCGTTAAGGACAAGGTTTGTTTCAGATAAACTTATATCGTACGCATCAGAAAGGCTTAAAAGAACCTCAATATAGGTTTCATAAGCTATGTTATATTCCCTTGTTAATCTTTTAGTTTCAGGGCAAAGCCCGAAATAGGTTTCAAGTATTGCATCTAAATTTAAGTCATTTTCTTTTTCTTGGTCTTCTCTT
>CAMQDG010000018.1 GCA_946999425.1 uncultured Peptoniphilus sp. | reverse complement strand
ACTGAGCAAAATGATAAAATGATATTAAATATTGCTTTGAATTATGGATCTCATATGGAAATAATAAATGCTTGCAAAAAAATTTCTCAAGATGTTTTAAGCAACGAGATTTCTATTTCCAATATTGAAGAAAAGTTATTTGAAAAATATTTATATACAAAAGATCAAGCGCCAATTGATCTATTAATAAGACCGGGTGGAGAAAAGAGGATTTCTAATTTTATGTTATATCAACTTGCCTATGCTGAATTTTATTTTACAGACATTCTATGGCCAGATTTTACAAAAGAAAAATTTTATGAAGCTATAGTTGAATATCAAAATAGAAATCGTAGATATGGAGGACTTTAATTGCCGCAGCTTTCTAAAAGAATATTAACAGGAATATTTGGGGTTATAGCCTTATATTTTGTATTAACAAGAGGTGGAATAATCCTAAGAAGCTCTGTTTTTATTTTATCTATAATAGGTGTTTTTGAACTTAAAAATGCCTTTAAAAATATTGGCGTAAAATTAATTATGCCAAGTATAATTTTACCTGCAACTTTATTGTTTTTGCTTAGAATTTCAGATATGTATTTTAAGGAAATAAACTTGAATTATTCAGCATCTATATTTTTATCCCTTATAATTGCATTTTTATTTGTTTTTAGGGGAAAAAATACAAGTCAAGATGCCATATATTCAATTTTTTCTTTTTTTTATCTTCCATTTACTTTTAATTTAATAAATGATTTGGAAGGGACTTATTATATTTATTTAGTTTTTGTAATTGCCTTTGCAACTGATACATTTGCCTATATTGTAGGTGTTACTATGGGAAGACATAAACTAATTGAAAAAGTAAGTCCCAATAAGATTATAGAGGTGGCTATAGGTGGAATTTTAGGAAGCCTTATATCTTCCTTGGCTTTATTTACTCTTTTTGGTATAAGCTTCAACATTTATATAATTTTATTTTTGATATTTTCTTCAATAGTATCTGAGATGGGAGATTTAATTGCATCTAAAATAAAAAGGGACTGCAAAATAAAGGACTATGGAAAAATATTTCCCGGTCATGGAGGAGTATTGGACCGATTTGACAGCATAATAGTTGTTATTTTTATGGTTCATATTCTTTTTTCAATTGCAAAATAATGGAGGAAATATGGCAACAATATTTGGTTCAATAATAGTTTTTCTTTTAGTTGTATTAATCCACGAAGGAGGACACTTTATGGCGGCAAAAGCTTCCGACATAAAAGTTAACGAATTTGCAGTGGGGATGGGTCCCAAAATATTTCAAAAGAAAAAAGGGGAAACCTTATACACTTTAAGAGCAATTCCTATGGGAGGATATTGTGCAATGGAAGGCGAAGATTCCCATAGTCAAGACTTAAGGTCTTTTAATAGTGCGCCTGTTTATAAGAGGATGATAGTTGTAGTTGCAGGTGCTTTTATGAATTTTGTCTTAGCTATTGTAATTTTCACAATAACAAGCTTATTTTTAGGAGTTCAAACAACTCAAGTTGCAAGTCTTATGGATAATATGCCTGCAAAATCTGCGGGTATTATGCCGGGAGATAGGATTGTAAGCATAGATAACAAAGAAACGACAACTTTTGCGGAGATAATCGATGCTATAAATGATTCGAAAAATGATCAGGTGGAAGTTAAAGTCCTTCGCGATGGGGCTAATAAAGAATTTAAAGTTAATACTTTTAAAGACCAAGAAGGAAGAAAATTAATAGGCTTTACACCAATGATTAAAAGAAATATATTAACTGCTTTTTCTAACGGTTTTAAAACTACTTTTCAAGTGGTTGAGGGTGTTTTCAAGGCACTTGCTATGTTAATTACAGGAAAAGCTGGACTTAATAATTTATCAGGACCCATTGGAGTTATAAAAACTATAGGAAAAAGCACTAAACAAGGCTTTATATCTCTTTTATTTATAACGGGACTTATAAGTGCAAACTTAGGAGTTATAAATTTGCTTCCAATACCGGCTCTTGATGGGGGAAAGTTTGTTTTATTACTTGTAGAAGCCATAAGAAAAAAACCGGTAAATGAAAAATTTGAAACTTTTATAAATTTAGCAGGTTTTGTATTTTTAATCGGTCTTATGATTTTTATTACAGTATTTGTAGATTTAAGAAGGTAAAAAATGTTTGAAAGAAAAAAGACGAGGTTGATTCACGTAGGCAATGTTCCGATTGGAGATAAAAGCCCTATATCAATTCAATCAATGACAAATACAGATACTAAAAATGTAGATGAAACTGTAAAGCAAATACTTGAACTTGAAGAAGCGGGTTGCGATATAATAAGATTTGCAATTAACGATCTTGAAGATGCTCAAGCAATACCTAAGATAAAAGAAAGAATACACATTCCCACAATTGCAGACATTCAATATGATTATAAGCTTGCTCTTTTGGCAGCAAAATTTGGAATTGACGGAATGAGGATAAATCCAGGAAATATAGGAGAAAAGTGGAAGGTAAAAGAAGTTGTTGAATCTTGTAAGGAAAAGGGAATTTCTATAAGAGTAGGAGTAAATTCAGGATCTATAAAACAAAAATTTTTAGACGACTTTAAGGGAGTCAATGAAAATTCTATTTGTTACAGTGCTCTGGAAGAAGTTAATGAGTTGGAAAGTTTGGGTTTTAAAGATATAAAAGTTTCTTTAAAAGCATCAAATGTAAAACTTATGATTGATTCTTACAGAAAATTTTCAAAACTTATTGATACTCCTCTACATTTAGGAGTAACAGAGGCTGGACCACCTAAGACAGGCTCGATAAAATCTGCAGTTGGCATTGGAACTTTACTTGCAGAGGGAATAGGGGATACAATTCGTGTTTCACTAACTTCAGATCCACTGGAAGAAGTTTATCTTGCAAAAGAAATTTTAAAATCTTTAGATTTAAGAAGAGACGGAATAGAAATAATTTCTTGCCCAACTTGTGGAAGAACTAAAATAGATTTAATTTCTCTTGTAAATGAAGCTGAAAAAAAATTTGGCAAAATAAATAAAAATATAAAAGTTGCCTTAATGGGTTGTAGAGTAAATGGACCAGGAGAGGCAAGGGAAGCGGATTTAGGAATTGCTGGAGGAAATGGAAAAGGAGTAATTTTTAAAAAAGGACAAATTGTGAGAACAGTTGATGAAAATAAATTATTAGAAGCCCTTTTAGAAGAACTTGAAAAATTAAATTGAAATAAAATATATGCAGTGTCTTTTGATATAATAGATATTAAAGACACTGTATTTTTTATAAAGATTTAGAATAAGGAGAAGCTGTGGTTGATTTAAAAAATATTTTAAATAAATTGAACTTAAAAGACATAGATACTGAAAAAATAAAGTTAGGATCAATTAAATTTAATGAAGAAAAAATGGATTTAAGTCTTATTTTTTTTACAGGCTATGAATTGGATGAGGAAATAAAAAATAAAATAAGGGAAGCTTTCAAAGATTATTTAAAAGAAATACTAGTAAATGTTTATTTTGAAGTAAAAGAAATAAAAGAAATTGAGGATAAAGTATTTTCATTTTTAATTAAAAATTGCCCATCAACTCAAAGCTGGTTAAAAAAAGAAGCATTAAAAATTGATGAAGGGCTAAATATAATAAACTTAGAGGCTCCAGATAAAATTACTTATAAAACCATTATAAACAATGATTCTTTAAGAAGGCTTAATGATGAAGTTTTAAAAGATGAATATAAATTTAAATTAACTTTTAATGATGAATTTGAAGAGGATGAGGACTTATTAAATGATTATTATAAAGAATTAGAAAATATGGAAAAAGAGGCTTGTAAGAATGTACAAACGCAGAACCAAAATACATCATGCAAAAAAATTGATAAAGAAATAATAGAAAGTTACGGCAAAAAAACATCAGGGGAAGAAGTTTCTATAAATGATTTATCGTCTGAATTTACAAATGTAAAAATAAAAGGTTACATTTTTAAATTAGACAGTAAGGAAACAAAAAGTGGGAAAATTTTAGCCATGATTTATCTTACAGACTATTCAAATTCTATAGAATGTAAAGTATTTCTTCAAAATAAGAAAGCTCAATCATTTTTTGACAGCTTTAAAGTAAATGATTATGTAGAAGTTTGTGGAAAATTTACCTTTGACAGCTTTTCAAAAACTGATGTAATAATGGTAAATTATATAAAAAAGCTTGAAAAGATTGAAAAGGAAGATAAGTATAATAAAAAGCGTGTTGAACTAAGACTTCACTCAAAAATGACTACTATGAGTGGAGTAACGGAATTTTCAAAATTTGCGAAAAAAGCTCAAAAATGGGGTCATCCAGCCATTGCAATAACAGATTTAACAGACGTTCAGGCCTTTCCAGAAGCAAGTGAGTTTGCAGAAAAAAACAATATAAAAATTTTATATGGTTTAGATGGAAGAATGATAGAAGATGAGGGAAATATAGTTGATTATTACGAAAATCATGATTTTAACAATTCTTATGTTGTTTTTGACATTGAGACAACAGGTCTTTCACCTCATATGGATAAGATAACTGAAATTGGAGCTGTAAAAGTTGTTGATGGAGAAATTGTTGACAGATTTTCTCAGCTAATAAACCCTGAAAAAGAGATTCCTTTGACGGTTCAAAATTTAACGGGTCTTAGCAATGCTATGCTTGCTGATGAACCAACAATAGATAAGGTAATTTATGATTTTAAAAATTTTATTGAAGGTTCAACTTTAGTAGCTCACAATGCTCAGTTTGATATTTCTTTTATAAGAAGAGAAATGAATGATAAGAATTTAAACTTTAATTATCCTGTCTTAGATACCTTATTTCTATCAAGAGCCATCTTAAAAGACCAAAAAAGATTTAATCTATCTGCAATATCAAAAGTCCTCGGAGTGAGCCTTATAGGAGCACACAGGGCCGTAAATGATGCTGAAGCAACAGCCCATGTATTTATAAAGTTATTAAAGCTTGCTGGGGATCCTAAAAGTTTTGAAGAAATAAATCTATTATTTAAAGATATAAGAAAAGAAGTTTTATTTCCTACATCAATGACAATTCTTGTTAAAGATAAGATAGGACTTAAAAATTTATATAAACTTGTAAGCCAATCTCATTTAAACTACTTTTCCAAGGAAGCTAAAGTTCCAAAATCTCTTCTTAAATCTATGCGACAAGGACTTTTATACGGAAGTGGAAATTCAGAATCTGATTTATGGCAGGCAATTTATTTTAAAAAACCTCAAGAAGAAATTTTAAAAATAGCAGAATTTTATGATTACTTGGAAATTCAACCTATAGATAACAATATTAACTATATTGTTCAAGACAAACTTAAAAAAGATGATTTAATAAATATAAATAAAGAAATTGTCCGAATAGGTAAAAAATTAAATAAAATTGTGGTTGCCGATAGTGACTCCTATTACTTAGAACAACATGAAGATTTAATAAGAAGAATTGTTTTAAATGGTAAACAGGGTCCAACAAGGGAAGAAGAAAAGATTCCTCAAAAATTATATTTTAGAACAAGTGATGAAATGATAGAGGAATTTAACTACTTGGGCGATGAAAAAGAAAAGATAGTTATAGATAACACCATAGAAATAGCAAACATGTGTCAAGAAATAAAGCCTCTGCCTGATGGGAAATTTCCTCCGTATATAGAGGGTTCTGAACATGATTTAAGAGAAATGACTTATAAAAAAGCTCATGAAATCTATGGAGAAAACTTGCCAAAAATTGTTGAAGATAGGTTGGAAAAGGAACTTAATTCCATAATAGGAAATGGTTATGCAGTTTTGTATATTATTGCTCAAAAACTTGTAACAAAGTCAAATAAAGACGGTTACCTTGTAGGATCAAGAGGATCGGTTGGTTCGTCCTTTGCAGCTACAATGTCAGGTATTACAGAAGTTAATCCACTTCCACCGCATTATGTATGTCCAAAGTGTAAACATTCAGAATTTGTAGATGAAAAGTCAGTTGGATCCGGTATAGATTTGCCAGTTAAAAATTGCCCTATTTGTGGAGAAGAAATGAGAAGAGATGGTCATAATATTCCCTTTGAAGTTTTTTTAGGTTTTGAAGGCGATAAAGAACCCGATATAGACCTTAACTTTGCCGGTGAGTATCAACCAGTAGCTCATAAGTACACAGAAGAATTGTTTGGAGAGGGGTATGTTTTTAGGGCAGGAACAATAGGTACAATTGCAGAAAAAACTGCTTATGGTTATATAAATGACTTTTATGAAAATAAGATAATAAGACAAGCGGAAAAAGATAGGCTTGCTGGTTCAATTGTAGGAATAAAAAGAACAACAGGCCAGCATCCTGGTGGAGTCATGATTGTTCCGAAGACAAGTGATATTTTTGATTTTTCGCCGATTCAACATCCTGCCGATAAAGCCAGCACAAATGTTATAACAACACATTTTGACTATAATTTTCTACATGGTAAAATTTTAAAACTGGATATATTAGGTCATGATGGACCCACTATTATTAAAATGCTTGAAGATTTAACAAAAGTTAATTCTTCAACTATTGAGCTTAATGATGAAAGGACAATGAAGTTATTTTCTTCAACTGAAGGCTTGGGAATAGATGAAAAAATTTGTTCAACTCCTACGGGAACCTTAGGTATACCTGAATTTGGTACAGATTTTGTAAAACGCATGCTCATAAAGACAAAACCAAAGACTTTTTCAGAGCTTGTAAGAATTTCAGGACTTTCCCATGGAACTGACGTATGGACAAATAATGCAGAAATATTAGTGGACGAAAAAAGAGCGGAGCTAAGTCAAGTTATTTCAACTCGTGAGGATATTATGATTTATTTAATTCAAGCGGGAGCAGAAAATAAAATGGCATTTTTTACTATGGAAAAAGTTCGTAAAGGAAAGGGACTGACAGAAGAGCAAATGGAGATAATGAAAAAACTTCCCCTTCCTGATTGGTATATTGATGCTTGTTTAAAAATTAAGTATATGTTTCCTAAGGCTCATGCAGTTGCCTATGTTATGTTGTCTTTTAGAGTTGCCTGGTATAAATTAAACTACCCCTTAGCTTTTTATACAACTTATTTTACAAATAAATTATCGGATTTTTCTTTAGAATATATTTTAGCGGGTCAAGAAACTATAAAAGAAAGAATCCAAGAAATATCCAATGATCCTAAGCCTACACAAAAGGATAAGGATCAAAAAACAGTTTTGGAACTTGCTCTTGAAATGATTTCAAGAGGTTATAATTTTTTAGGAGTTGATATTTATAAATCAGATGCTAAAAAATTTAAAATTGAAGGAAATAATATAAGGGTTCCTTTAATGTCTTTGCCTGGACTTGGAGAGAATATTGCAAATGAAATTGTTAAATCTAGCGAAAATTATAAATATATTTCAGTAGAGGATTTTATTGAAAAGACTAAGGCTACAAAGTCAATTGTTGAAATGCTAAAAAATCAAGGCTGCTTTGACAATATGGATACTACAAATCAAATTTCAATATTTAATTTTTTATAATTTACTTGATTTAATAGGCTTGAAGGGCAAAAAACTTGTTAAATTTCATATTTATGTTATAATTTATTATGAACGATAATAAACATCCTAAGAGTGGGCTATCCCACTCTTTGTTTTTTGATAGGAGGGCATATGGATAAAAAAATCTTAAAAGAAAAAATATGGCCTATGGCAGAAAATGCTGCAAGGGAACTTGGTTATGAAATAGTTGATATTGAATATAAGGTTGGCTCTAAACATGATCTACTTTCAATTTATATCTATAAGAAAGAGGGTATTGATTTAGATGATTGCAGTAAAATGACAAGAAAGATAGACAAGGAAATAGAAAATCTGGACTTAATAAATAAGCCCTACTATCTTGAGATTTCTTCTCCTGGACTTGATAGACCAATTAAGACTCAGGATGATTATAGAAGAAATTTAAATAATTTAGTTGAAGCAAAGTTATATGCTCCTTTAGATGACAAAAAAATTTATGAAGGAAATCTAAAGGATTATGATGGAGAATTTGTATATTTAGAAAATGATGGAAATATTACAAAGTTACCTATCAAATCAATTTCGCACATGGAACAGAAAATAGTTTTTTAGAGAGGAATTATGAACGAAGAATTTATATTGGCGTTAAATCAACTTGAAAGTGAAAAGGGAGTTAAGAAAGACATCATATTTGATGCACTTGAATCTGCTTTGCTTACAAGTTACAAAAAAAATTTCGGAACAAACCAAAATGTAGAAGTAAAGATAAATAGAGAAGATGGTCATATAGATGTATTTGCAAATAGGGAAATTGTTGAAAAAGTAGAGGATGAACTTCTTGAAATTTCAATAGATGATGCAAAAAAAATAAATCAAAAATATGAACTTGGCGATATTTATAGGGAAGAAATAAACCCCAAAGATTTTGGAAGAATTGCAGCTCAAACAGCAAAACAAGTTGTAATCCAAAAAATAAAGGATGCAGAAAGAGATATTATCTATGATGAATTTTTGGAAAGAGAAAATGAATTAATAACAGGTCTTATTCAAAGATCATCTAAGGGATATGTATATGTTGAACTTGGTAACACTGAGGGAATATTACCTCCAAGTGAGCAAATACAGGGAGAAGATTACTCACATGGAAACAGGTATAAAATGTTATTACTTGAAGTAAAGAGAACAAGTAAGAATCCTCAAATAATACTTTCCAGATCTCATCCGAATTTAATAAAAAGACTTTTTGAAATAGAAGTTCCTGAAATTCATGATGGCATTGTAGAAATTTATTCAATAGCAAGAGAAGCAGGATCAAGGACAAAAATTGCAGTTTTTTCAAAAAATGAAGAAGTTGATGCATTGGGTGCTTGTGTTGGCTATAAAGGTCAAAGGGTAAAGGCTATTGTTGATGATTTGCATGATGAAAAAATAGACATAGTAATATGGGAAAAAGAAATAGACCATTTTATTGCAAATTCATTAAGTCCTTCAAGTGTAGAAAAGGTATTTGTTGATGATAAAGAAAAATCAGCTTTAGTAGTTGTTCCTGATTATCAACTTTCTCTTGCCATAGGAAAAGAAGGGCAGAACGCAAGGCTTGCTGCAAAACTTACAAATTGGAAAATTGATATTAAAAGTGAATCACAGTTCGAAGAGTATCTTGAAGCTAACAATATGACAGAAGATGACTTATATGAAAAACTGGGATATGAAAGTGAAGAAGATTATGAGATTAGAAAGGGCAATGAAGTTGAAGAAAATGAAGAATCAAATGATGAATTGTCAGACTTTCAAGGAGAATAGTCTTATATGAAAAAAGAAAGAAAGATTCCTATGCGTAAATGCATAGGATGCGGACAACAAAAACCTAAGAAAGATCTAATAAGAGTAGTGAAGACTAAAGATAATGAGGTTTTTGTAGATAGAACAGGAAAAGCAAATGGTAGGGGTGCTTATATTTGTGATAATTTGGAATGTCTTAATGGGGCTATAAAAACAAGAGCACTTAATAGAGCTTTTGAGATGGAAATAAAAAATGAGCAATATGAAGACTTGAAGAATTCCATAAGTAAGTAAAAGCACCAGGGAGGTGTTGTATGGCAAACATTAGAGTACATGCTCTTGCTAAAGAAATTGGGGTTAGCAGTAAAGAACTTTTAGAGAAACTTGGCAATTTAAATATAGATGTTAAGAATCATTTTTCAACTTTAACTGATGCGGAAGAAAAAAAAGTTAGAGATTCTTATAACAAGAAAGATAAAACAAGTTTTATTTCAAATAATAAAGCCAAAGAAAACAAAACTAACAAAAATCAAAATTATAATAAAAAGACAGAGGGTAATACTATAGAAGCGAAAGAGCAAAAGAGTTCAAAGGAACCGAAAAAGAGATTTGAGCCCAACAAGAATAGATTTAATAACAGGGACAATAAAGATAGAAAAGATAAGATAGATAGCGGCATAAATAATAAGAATACAAATCAAAAAAATTTCAAAAAAGATAAAAATAATAAAGCTGACTATTCTGAGAATAAATTTAATAATCAAAAAAACGAAAAGAATAAAGATCAAAAGGGACAGAGAAATTATAATTTTAAAAATAAGGATAGGTCCTTTAAAGATTCAAATAAAGAAAGTGGAGATTATAAACAAGATAAAAAAGTTAGAAGTCGTTCATTTAATAAAATGAGTGAAGTGTTAACTGAAAAAGATGCTAAAAAACAAGAGTACTCAAAGAAAAAAAGCTCCAAAAATAAAAACTATAAAAATAATAAAGTTGATAGATTTGAGCTTCAAGAAGAGTATAAGCAAAGAGATTTATCAAAAAAAGCTCCTAAGAAAAAGGTAAAAAAACAAGTAAAAAAAGAAGTTGAAGTTGAAGAAAATGTTGTAGTACAAATTCAAGCACCTCTTATGGTAAAAGATTTTGCCAAGGCACTTGATGTAAGTGTTTCAACTATTATTACAAAACTTATAAGCTTGGGAATTATGGCAAGTCAAAATGAGTCAATAGATTCTGATGTTTGTGAACTTTTAGCTGACGATTTAGGAATTGAAATTGAAATTTCAGCACCAGGAGTGGAAGAGTCAATTGAAGAAAGCTTTGAACTTGATTTTGAAGATCCTGAAAAATCTTTAAAAACAAGACCACCTGTTGTAACTGTAATGGGACACGTTGACCACGGAAAAACTTCAATACTTGATGCTATCAAAGAATCCCATGTAACATCAACTGAAGCAGGTGGAATTACACAACATATAGGTGCCTACACAGTTACATCCAAGGGGAAAAAAATAACATTTTTAGATACACCAGGTCACGAAGCTTTTACGGCTATGCGTTTAAGAGGGGCTCAAATTACAGATGTGGCTATTCTCGTAGTAGCAGCAGACGATGGAGTTATGCCGCAAACGATTGAAGCTATTTCCCATGCAAGATCAGCCCATGTGCCTATAATTGTAGCTATTAATAAGATTGACAAGGAAAGTGCAAATATAGATAGGGTAAAACAAGAATTAAGTGAACAAAGTCTTATTGCAGAAGATTGGGGCGGAGATACAATTATGGTTCCAGTTTCAGCTCGAACAAAAGAGGGAATTGACGATTTACTTGAAATGATTTTGCTTGTAGCTGAAATGGGAGAATTAAAGGCAAATCCAAATAGAATGGCAATAGGAACAATAATTGAGGCAAAACTTGATAAGGGTAAGGGACCTATGGCAACTGTTCTTGTACAAAAAGGTACCTTAAAGGCAAATGACTTTGTTGTTTCGGGTATTGCTAGCGGTAGAATAAGAGCTATGAATGACGATAAGGGTAAAAGAATAAAAAAAGCAGGCCCAAGTATGCCAGCTGTGATTTTAGGTTTATCCGATGTACCAAATGCAGGAGATCTTATTTATGCTGTGAAAGATGATAAAACTGCAAAGACAATTGCAGATAAAAATAGAGAAATTTTAAGGGAAAATAAATTAAATAACGCTAATAAAGTCTCTTTAGAAAACTTGTTTGATAAAATAAAAGAAGGAGAGATGAAGGAACTTGATTTAATTGTAAAGGGAGATGTAAAGGGTTCAGTTGAAGCCTTATGTCAATCTCTTCTTAAAATTTCAAATGATGAAGTAAAAATTTCAATAGTTCACTCAGGGGTTGGTGGGATTAATGAATCCGATATAACTCTTGCATCAGCCTCAAATGCTATTGTAATAGGTTTTAATGTAAGACCTAATATTAATGCAATTGAGCTTGCAAAAGCTGAAGAAGTTGATGTAAGAACTTATAGGGTTATTTACGATATTATAAATGATATTGAAGCAGCGGCTAAAGGAATGCTTGAACCTGAATTTGTCGAAGAAGTACAAGGAAGATGTCAAGTGAGACAAACATTTAAGCTACCAAATAATAACATTGTTGCAGGAGTTTATGTTTTATCCGGAAAAATTACAAGAAATTCTACAATAAGAGTGCTAAGAGATGATAAAGTAATATTTGAAGGCGGTATTGCATCTTTAAAGAGATTTAAAGATGATGTTAAAGAACTTCAAACCGGATTTGAAGGCGGTATGGTTCTTGACGGCTTTAATGATATTAAAGAAGAAGATTCCTTTGAAGCTTTCATTATGAAGGAAGTAGAAAGAAAATGAACAATAGAAGATTAAGCCAGATTTCTGAAGAAATGAGAAGAGTTATTTCAGATATAGTTCAAAACAAGATAAAAGATCCAAGGATACCTGAAATTATAAGTATCTCCCATACTGAAGTTACAAGAGATTTGTCTTATGCAAAAGTTTATGTTCAAATAATGGGCGATGAAAAAATCAAGGAAGATGCTATTGAAGGTTTAAATTCAGCTAAGGGATTTATAAAAAAAGAAATTTCCAAAAGTCTTAAACTTCGTGCAATGCCTGATTTAATTTTTATCAATGATGAATCCCTTGATATAAACATGAAAATGGAAGAGCTTATAAAAGAGGTAAACCATGGACAAGTTCAATAAGTTTATTAATGAGGCGAGGACTATAGTCCTCGCTTCTCATTTAAATCCTGATGGAGATAATCTGGGTTCTCTATTAGGTATGTATTCTTTTTTAAAAGATAAAAAAGAAGTTTACGCAATAGAAGATGATATTTTACCAGAAAACTTAATGTTTTTGCCAAATATAAAATTTTTGACAAAATCAGAAAAAATTAAAGTTAAACCAGATTTATTTATAAGTCTTGACTGCGGTGATGAAGATAGAATAGGTGAAGATGCTAAAAAAATATTCAAAAGTGCTAAAAGAACTATAAATATTGATCATCATAGGACAAACACAAATTTTGCAGATTTAAATATAGTTGACCCTGAAGCGCCTGCAACGGGAGAAATTTTATATGAGCTATTATCTCAAATTGGAAATATAGATATTGATACAGCAACCTGTCTATTCACAGCCATATCTTCAGATACAGGAAGTTTTAAATATGATTCTGTAAGAGAAAGAACTTTTGAGATAGCTGGGAAACTTTTAAGTTTAGGAATAGATCTAAATAAGATAACTATAAATTTATTTCAATCAAGAAGTGTTGAGAGGACATCACTCTTAGTTTTAAGTGTAAAAAATATTTTGTATCTACAAAATGGAAAAGCTGCCCTTGTTAAGGTAACTGATGAGGATATGCTAAACACTGGAGCGAAGAAATCAGATGCTGACGGAATTGTAGAATTTGTAAGAGATATACAAGGGGTTGAACTGGCAGTTCTCCTAAAAGAAAAGGGAAAAGAAACGAGGATTTCAACTCGTTCAAAAAAACAAATAGATTGTACAAAAATAGTAGGACATTTTGAAGGCGGAGGACATATAAGAGCTGCGGGAGGAACAATTAAACTCCCTATAAACCAAGCTGAGAAAGAAGTTATAAAGGTAATAGAAGAGGAATTTAAATGCTTGGAATTTTAGTTATAAATAAAAGTAAGGGGATGACGTCCCATGACGTTGTATACCATTTACGAAACAAGCTTAAAATAAAAAAGATAGGACACACAGGAACCCTTGATCCAATGGCTGAAGGTGTTCTTCCTATGTGTATAAATAAAGCAACTAAAGTTGCAAGTTATGTCTCAAATGATTCCAAAGAATATGTAGCAGGCTTAGAATTCGGCTATGAAACGGATACGCAGGATTCAACAGGCAAAATTTTAAATAGAACTCAAAATATTCCAAAGATAGAGGAAATAAAAGAAGTTTTAAAAGAATTTCAAGGTAAAATATTGCAGACTCCTCCAATGTTTTCGGCAATTAAAATTAATGGTCAAAAATTATATAACTTGGCAAGAAAAGGCCAAGTTATTGAAAGACCTAAAAGACAAGTTGAAATTTATAATTTGGAGCTTATTGATGAAAAAAATTTGAAGCTAAAGGTTTCATGTTCCAGCGGTACTTACATTAGGACCTTAATTCACGATATAGGAATAAGACTTGATTCTTTTTGTGTAATGAAAAGTTTAGTCAGAACCAAGGTAGGAATTTTTACAATAGACGACTCTATAACTTTGGATGAGTTGAAAAATTTAAGCATTGAAGAAATAAATTCAAAACTATATCCTATGGAAGAAGCCTTATATTATTTGCCTAAATATAATGTAAAAGATTATTTTTATGATAAACTCTTAAATGGGATTAAATATTATGATAACAATGTAGATTCTTCTATAAAGAGAATATATTGTAAAAACCAATTTATAGGGATTGGGAACTTTATTGAGGGAAGGTTAAAAATTAGAATATTAATATGAAAATTTTACAAATAGATATGAATTGTAAAGCTGAAGAAAATTCTATAATTGCCCTTGGAAATTTTGATGGAGTCCATACAGGACATCAAAAATTAATAAAGCAAACAATTAAAAGGGCAAAAGAAAAAAATGTTAAGGCAAGTATTTTAATTTTCAGGGAAAATACTGAGAAAACTATTAAAGGTGAAAATTCAAATAAAAAATTATTAACATCCAACTCTTATAAATATGAAATTTTACAAAGTTTAGGTATTGATTTAATATATGAAATTAAATTTGATGAAGCTTTTATGAAACTTGATCCTGAAGTTTTTCTTAATGACTTTTTATACAAAAACCTTAAAGTTAAAGGCATTGTAGTTGGTTATGATTACAGGTTTGGATATAAGGCAAGGGGAGATTTAGAAAGTTTAAAAAGTTTTACTGATAAAAAAAATATAAGTCTTGATATTATTGAAGCCTATAAGAAAAATGGAAAAGTGGTATCTTCAACTCTTATAAGAAGTCTTGTTGAAAATGGATCTGTAGGAGAAGCACAAGGCCTTTTAGGCAGGCCTTTTGCAATAATTGGAAGAGTAAGTCATGGAAAAAATTTGGGAAAGAAAATGGGGTTTCCAACTGCAAATATAATGCCAAAAAAGCAATATATACTTCCAAAATATGGAGTTTATGATACAGATGTAATCATAGACAATAAAAAGTATAAGGCAGCAACAAGTGTTGGGAATAATCCTACCTTTAAAAATGAAGGGGTAAAAATAGAAGCAAATATTTTAGATTTTAACCAAGATGTTTATGGAAAAATTATAAGGATTGATTTTATTAAGAGGTTGAGAGATATGCTTGTATTTGATAATGTTGAAGATCTTTTTGAACAAATAAAAAGAGATGTAGCTATAATTAGAAATAGAAAAACAATAGACAAATAGAAGCTCAATATGATAAACTAAGTATGTACCTTGTCAAGGTTTGACGTTCCTCGGCGCTTACTTTGATAAAGGCAGATTAAATTAAATGGAGGAATAAAATGTTAAACAAAGAAGAAAAATTGGAAATTATTGAAAGCTATAAGACTCACGAAGGAGATACAGGTTCTCCAGAAGTACAAATAGCTATTCTTACTAAGAGAATTAATGAATTAAACGAACATTTAAAAGAACATAAGAAAGACCATCATTCAAGAAGGGGACTTCTAAAAATGGTAGGTAAAAGAAGAAATCTTCTTAGATATCTAAAAGATAAAGACATTGAAAGATATCGTACTTTAGTTGAAAAATTAGATATTAGAGGTTAACGAGCGGGGTTAAAGCCCGCTCTTTTTTATAAAAAAGGAGGATGTATGGAACAAATTTTTAAAGCGGAAATTGCCGGAAGAACAATGAAGGTAACAATAGGAAAATTTGCAGAACAAGCAAATGGAGCCTGTCTTGTAGAATATGGCGATACTGCTATTCTTGTAACTGCAACTTCTTCAAAATTGCCAAGGGAAGGAATTGATTTTTTTCCTTTAAGTGTCGATTATGAAGAAAAAATGTATGCAGTAGGTAAAATTCCGGGAGGTTTTATTAAAAGAGAAGGTAAACCCAGTGAAAAAGCTATATTGACTGCAAGACTTATTGACAGACCTATAAGACCATTATTTCCGGAAGGCTTTAGAAATGATGTACAAATAGTTGCGACTGCACTTTCTGTAGATCAAGATTGCCAACCTGATATTGTTGCTATGGTTGGTTCAAGTATTGCCCTTTCCATATCAGATATTCCATTTGACGGTCCAACAGGATCTGTTTTTGTTGGAATGATAGATGGCAAATATGTTATAAATCCAAATGAAGAAGAAAGAAGCAAATCAAAAATATCTCTTTCTTTGTCAGGAACAGAAACTGCAATCATGATGGTTGAAGCAGGATCTGATATTGTAAGTGAAGAAGAAATGCTTGGCGCAATATTAGCAGGACATGAAGAAATTAAAAAAATATGTAAATTCGTTTCTGAAATCACTGAAGAAGTTGGAAAAGAAAAGATGGATTATGAAGTCTTTATTCCAAATGAAGAATTGAAGGAAAAAATTACTGCCTATGGCAGAAATTTAATTATTGATGCAATAAATGAAAAAGATAAATTATTAAGAATAGAAAAAACTGAAGCGGCTAAGGAAAATATAAGACAACACTTTGAAGCTGAGATGGAAGAATTTTCAAAAGATATTGAATCAATAATGGAAGGCATAGAAGTAGCAGAAGTAAGACGTCAAATAATTGAAGAAGAAAAGCGTCCTGATGGAAGGGCTCTTGATGAAATAAGAGAACTTTCAGCAGAAGTTGGACTTTTAAAAAGAACTCATGGTTCAGGACTTTTTAAAAGAGGACAAACCCAAGTATTATCTTTAACAACTTTGGCAGGCTTATCTGAAGTTCAAGTTATTGATGGTTTAGGGGATGACACACCTAAGAGATACATTCACCATTATAATTTTCCTCCCTATTCAGTAGGGGATACAAAACCTATGAGAGGACCTGGAAGACGTGAAATTGGTCATGGAGCCTTGGCTGAAAGAGCTCTTATACCGGTTTTACCTTCAGAAGAAGAATTTCCTTACGCTATAAGAGTTGTATCTGAAGTTTTAAGCTCTAATGGCTCATCTTCACAAGCAAGTGTTTGTGGGTCAACTCTTTCTCTAATGGATGCAGGGGTTCCTATTAAAGCTCCTGTTGCAGGAATTGCCATGGGACTAATTGAAGAGAATGGAATTACAAAAATTTTAACTGATATTCAAGGTTTAGAAGATCACTTTGGAGATATGGACTTTAAAGTTGCTGGAACAAGTGAAGGTATAACTGCATTACAAATGGATATAAAAGTTGAAGGTATAAGAAAAGAGATCCTTGAAGATGCTCTTGGAAGAGCTAAAAAAGCAAGGTTAACAATTCTTGAAACTATAAAATCAGCCATTGATAAGCCGAGAGATCACCTATCTCCATATGCACCTATTATTTATACAATGACTATTGATCCTGATAAAATAGGTGAAGTTATTGGTGCAGGAGGAAAGGTTATAAATAAAATTATTGAACAAACTGGAGTTAAAATTGATATTGATGATGATGGAAAGATAAGCGTCATTTCAAATAATCATGAAAAAGCCCAAGAAGCAATTGACATAATTGAAGGAATAGTTAAAGAAGTTGAAATAGGAGATATTTATAAAGGTAAAATTAAAAAAATTATGAAGTTCGGTGCCTTTGTTGAACTTAAAAAAGGAACTGAGGGCCTACTCCACATTTCAGAAATGCAACATGAAAGAACTGAAAAAGTTGAAGATTTATTTAAGGTGAATGACAAAGTAATTGTTAAAGTTATAGATATTGATGATGATGGAAAAATCTCTCTTTCAAGAAAGGCTTTGTTACCAAAACCTGATAAAAAGAAAGATGATATATCAGGAGAAAAAGAATCAGAACAAGAATAATTAAAATAGGCATGAACCAAGTTCATGCTTTTTTTATGGAGGAAAAAATGAAAGTTAAAATTATAAATAAAAGTAAAAATGAGATTCCAAAATATGAAACTAAGGGTTCAAGTGGCATGGATCTTCGTGCAAATTTAGATGAAACTATTATTATTAAACCTTTAGACAGGGTATTGGTTCCAACTGGGATTTTTCTTGAAATACCTGAGGGATATGAAGGTCAAGTTAGAGCTCGCTCAGGTCTTGCTTTAAAAAAAGGTCTTTCACTGCCTAATGGCATAGGAACAATTGATTCAGATTATAGGGGAGAATTAAAAGTTATTTTAATTAATCTTGGAAAAGAAGATATAGTAATTGAAAATGGGGATAGGATAGCTCAAATAGTATTTATTAAATATGAAAGAGCCCAAGTAGAACTTGTTGATGAACTATCCTCTACAGACCGTTCTCAAGGAGGGTTTGGACATACGGGAGTATAATACAAACGTTTGTTTATCTTAAAAAGTATGTTATAATTTAACAAGAGGTGGAAGATGAATAAAACACGCAAAAGAAAGACTAAAAAGAAAAATAATTCACCAAGTTCAGAATTAATAGGCATTCTTTTAATTCTACTTGGTTTAATTTCATTTATAAGTATTTTTTCAGACAAGATGGGTATTATAGGGGATTTGCTTTATAGAGTTTTTTCTTATTTTAGTGGAGGGGCAAATTTTATTTTATCCTTATTTATTATTTTTATCGGATTTACTTTAGTAATAGAAAATTTAAAAGAAAATTCAAAAAAATATATTTTTTCATCATTTATTCTTTTAATATGCGTGCTTATTTTATTTGATGTAAATAAAGGCCAGAATCTAACTTTAATTGAGAGAATAAACCTTTCTTCAGAATATGCGACTGTTGGAAAAGGTGGTGGAATAATCGGAGCTACTTTCGGCTTTTTCATGTATAAATTATTTGGTACCCTTGGATCTTATGTTTTAACAAGCTTAATTATACTTGGTACTTTATTTTGGACTTTTTCTTTTAATTTATCCCATATTAAAAAAACTTTTAATTTTATTTCAAATAAATTTCAAAATTTTGTTACAAAATTAAAAATTCAAAGAGAGCATAATTTAGTAAAAAAAGAAGCTAAAAAGATAAAAAAAGAAAAGACTTATAAAAAAAAGAAAGTTAATTTAAATAATGATGACAGTGATGTAAGTATTGAAGATTTTACTGAAGTTAAAATAAACGACTTTAATGACAGGAAAGACAAACCGGAAGAAATTTTCGATTCAGAATATAATGAAACTAATGAAAAAGAAAAGGTTAATAAGGAATCCGTAAATAAAAATATTATTGAAGATAATAACACTAAAGATATAGGGAATGAAAATTCTGATGAAGAATATAGAGATGAGGAAAATTTTGAGCTAATAGAAGAGGAAAAAGAATATGTATTTCCTCCTTTAGAGCTTTTAGATTTTTCTTCAGATAAAAATAAAGAAAATAATGATGAAATTTTAAAAAATAAAGCAGTCATTGAAGAAACAATGGCAAATTTTGGAATAGAATCAAAAATTACAGCTATTAACAAGGGACCTACTATAACTTGTTATGAATTGGAACCTTCTCCAGGAGTAAGACTTAGTAAAATTGTTTCTTTAAGTGATAATTTAGCCCTTAGCTTAGCAAGTTCTGATATTAGAATAGAGGCACCCATACCTGGTAAATCTGTTGTAGGAATAGAGGTTCCAAATAAAAAGAAGGCTTCAGTTACCTTAAGGGAGATGATTGACTCTAATGAATTTAAAAATTTAGAAAGTCAATTACCTTTAACTTTAGGAAAAGATGTTTCTGGGAAAAATATTATTTCATCAATAGACAAAATGCCTCATTTGCTTATTGCAGGAGCTACAGGAAGTGGTAAATCTGTTTGTATAAATGGAATTATAACAAGCATAATCTATAAATCTTCTCCTAAAGATGTAAGGCTTGTATTAATTGATCCAAAAGTTGTGGAACTTTCAATATACAATGGAATACCCCATCTTTTAATACCGGTAGTAACAAATCCTAAAAAAGCTGCTTATGCTTTAAATTGGGCAGTTGATGAAATGGAAAAAAGATACAAAGCTTTTGCTGAAAATGCCGTTCGTGATATTCAAGGATATAATAAAAAAATGCTTGCAAATGATGGTGAAATTTTACCAAAAATTGTTGTAATTGTAGATGAATTAGCAGACCTTATGATGGTAGCTTCAAATGAAGTTGAAGATTATATTGCAAGGCTTGCACAAATGGCAAGAGCGGCAGGGATATATTTAATAATAGCAACCCAAAGACCATCTGTTGACGTCATTACAGGAACAATAAAAGCAAATATCCCATCAAGAATAGCTTTTTCAGTCTCCTCATCAGTTGATTCAAGAACCATACTTGATATGGGTGGGGCTGAGAAACTCTTAGGAAAAGGAGATATGTTATTCTATCCAGGATTTTATTCTAAGCCCAAGAGAATTCAAGGTGCTTTTATATCAGATGAAGAAGTTGAACGTGTAATAGATTTTGTTAGGGTTAATTCAGAAGAATTAGAAGAAGACAGAAATAAAGTTATAGAAGAAATACAAAAGAAAAAAGAGATAGAAAAAGATAGAGATCCGCTATTTTTAAGTGCCGTAAAATATGTTTTAACAGATGAACAGGCATCTATATCATTTCTACAAAGAAAACTTAAAGTAGGATATTCAAGAGCGGCACGAATAGTAGACCAAATGGAAGAAAGTGGAATAATAGGTCCTCATGAAGGTTCAAAGCCAAGGGCCATAATTATGACTAATGAAGAAATGGAAGAATTTTTGAAACAATATGAAAAATAGTTGGGAGATTTGATGAAAAAAATAAATTTTGTAACTTTAGGTTGTTCAAAAAATGAGGTTGATACTTCAGTAATGAATTCAATTTTAGATACAAAAAAATATATAACAACTAATAGCTCTATTGAAGCTGATGTTATAGTTGTAAACACTTGCGGATTTATAGATTCTGCAAAGGAAGAATCTATAGATATTATTTTAGAAGCATGCCAAATGAAAAAGGATTCTGAAAAGAAAGTACTTTTAGCAGGTTGCCTTGCTCAAAGGTATAAAGACGAACTTTTAGAAAGTATCCCAGAAATTGATGGCATAATAGGAACAGGAAATATTAATCTTATAAATGAAGCTTTAGATGATTTATATAATAATCAAAGACCTATTTTTATAGGAAATATAAATGTTGAGTACACTGAAGGTGCATATAAGGATCCAAAAGAAATAAAAATTACTGAATATGTTAAAATTTCAGAAGGATGTAATAATTTTTGTACCTACTGTATCATTCCTAAGTTAAGAGGAAAAAATAGGTCGAGAAAGATTGAAAACATATATAAAGAAGTGGAATATCTTGTTGAAAATGGGGCAAGAGAAATTATATTAATAGCTCAAAATACAACGGATTATGGAATAGATTTATATAATGATTATAAGTTAACAGATTTAATAAAAGAAATATCAAAAATTAAAAAATTAAAATGGATTAGAGTTTTATATTTATATCCGGATAATTTTAAAGATGATTTAATAGAAGAGTTTAAAAGTAATAAAAAACTTGTAAAATATGCAGATATTCCTCTTCAGCACATTAGTAACAGAATTTTAAAATTAATGAATAGAAAAACTAATCAGGAAGATATAGAAAATTTAATTAAAAAATTAAGAGATAGAATTCCTGATATGATAATAAGAACAACTTTTATTGTAGGTTTTCCATCTGAAACTGATGAAGATTTTGAGATTTTAAAAACATTTATTGAAAAGTCAAAGTTTGATAAAGTTGGAGTTTTTACTTATTCAAGAGAAGAGGGAACACCTGCTTATTCTATGAAAAATCAAGTTGATGAGGAAATAAAAAGAAAAAGGCTTGAAGAAATTATGGAAATTCAGGCTGACATTTCAGCTAACTCTCTATCTGAAAAAGTAGGAGAAGTTTTAGAGGTTTTAGTTGAAGAGAAAATTGATGAAACTACTTATAGTGGAAGAACTTATATGGATGCACCTGAGATAGATGGTGTAACTTATATAAGTTCTGAAAAGGAACTTAATATTAATTCTTTTGTTGATGTTAAAATTACTGATTCAATAGAATACGATTTAATAGGGGAATGTTATGAATCTACCAAATAAATTAACTTTTTTAAGAATTTTACTTGTGCCTGTTTTTGTTATTTTAATGTACCTGGGACAAGAATTTAGAATTATTGCAACAATTGTATTTTGCTTAGCTTCATTTACAGATTTTTTAGATGGATACTTGGCAAGAAAAAACAACTTGGTAACTAATTTTGGAAAATTTGCAGATCCTCTTGCTGATAAAATTTTAGTATGTTCTGCAATAATTATTTTTTGTGAAATGGGAGATATTCCTGCGTGGGCAGTAATAATTATTATTGCAAGAGAATTTGCTATAACAGGTTTTAGAATAATTGCAGCATCTATGAATATAACAATTGCAGCAGGAAGTCTTGGAAAAATAAAAACCGCAACTCAACTTGTTGCTGTTATATTAATGTTAATAGGATTACCTATTTTATATAAAACAGGTTTAATTTTATTTTATATTTCACTGTTTTTTACAATTATTTCTGCAGTTGACTATATGGTAAAAAATAAAGAGGTATTGGATCTTGAAAACATGTAATTTTGCAAGAGGAGAGATAATAGCAGTTGGAGATGAAATATTAAGGGGTGATACCCTTGATACAAATTCAAATTATCTTTTAAAAAAACTTTTCAGTTTAGGAGTTAGGGTTTCATATCTAAGTGCAGTTGGAGATAATAGAGAAGACATTTCCAATGCTTTAAAAAGGGCTATGAAAAGGTCTGAGTATATTTTTTTATCAGGAGGTTTAGGACCAACTGAAGATGATATAACTAAAGAAACTCTTGCTGAAGTTTTAGGCTTAAAAATTAAAGCTGACGAAAAACTCATAGAACATTTAAAAAAATATTATGAAAGTTTAGGAAGAAAACTTTATGATTCAGCCTTAAAACAAACTTATGTTATTGAAGGATCAAAAATATTAAATAATTCTGTAGGACTTGCTCCTGGAGAACTTATTGAAATAGATAACAATAAAATTTTTATCCTTCCAGGTCCTCCAAAAGAATTTAAAGCAATAGTTGAAGAAAATTTTAGCAATTATATAAATACAAAATTTTTCATAGAAAAAAGAAGTTTGAATTGCATTTTACTTGGAGAGGCCTCTACAGAAAAGCGTATAAGAAAATTAAACTTAACAGATGAAAATTGTCAGATTAATACCTATGCAAAATCAAGCCATACGGAAGTGGATATTATTTGCTATGGAAAGAATCAAAATGAATTAAAAGAAAAAGCTGATAACATATATTTAAAATTAAGAAAAGAATTTAAAGGATATTATTTTTCAGACAATGAAAATCCAACTCAGACCTTAGTTAGAATTTTAAAAGAAAATAACTATACAATTTCTTTCGCAGAGTCTATGACAGGGGGACTATTGGTCAGCCAAATAACCTCTGTGCCAGGAGCATCAAATGTACTTAAAGAATCTTTTGTTACTTATTCAAATGATACTAAAATAAAA
Organism: uncultured Peptoniphilus sp.; assembly: GCA_946999425.1. GTDB lineage: Bacteria > Bacillota > Clostridia > Tissierellales > Peptoniphilaceae > Peptoniphilus_B. The sequence continues at coordinate 1,771 of CAMQDG010000018.1, read as the reverse complement.
ATATTAGGTGTAAGTGATGAAAGTATAAAAAAATATAAGGTTGTGAGTCCACAGGTTGCCAAAGAAATGGTTTATGGATTAAAAAATATAAGCCAAGCAGATATATGTGTATCAGTTACCGGTGAAGCTGGTCCCAATCCAAGTATTGGCAAGATCGGCGAGGTATATATAGGTATATTATATAGAGATAAATTTTACGATTATGGTTTTAATTTATTAGGAAATAGAAGAGAGATACAAAGAATTAGTGTAGATCAAATTTTAGCTTATTTAATAAAAATATTGGGAGGATTAGATGCAAATTAATATTGAAGATAAGGATAAACAAAAAGCTCTTGAGAATGCAGTTACAAGAATTGAAAAACAGTTTGGGAAAGGAGCTATAATGCTTCTTGGAGACAATGCAAAGTTAGATATAGAAGCTATACCAACAGGAGCATTATCTTTAGATATGGCTTTGGGAATAGGTGGAGTTCCAAAAGGAAGAATAATTGAAATTTATGGTCCTGAAAGTTCGGGAAAAACAACTTTAGCACTTCATATAGTCGCTGAGGCACAAAAACAAGGTGGAATTGCGGCCTTTATAGATGCAGAGCACGCTCTTGACCCTCAATATGCAAGAGCCCTTGGCGTTGATGATCAAAATTTAATAATATCTCAACCAGATTCAGGAGAACAAGCTTTGGAAATAGCGGAAACATTAATTAGAAGTAATGCTGTATCCGTTATTATAATTGACTCTGTTGCAGCCTTAACTCCAAAAGCTGAGATTGATGGAGAAATGGGAGACGCTACCGTAGGACGACATGCAAGACTTATGTCTCAAGCTTTAAGGAAGTTTACGGGAGCAATCAATAAGTCAAATACAGCCGTAATTTTCATAAATCAACTTCGTGAAAAAATAGGGATAACTTTTGGAAATCCAGAAACTACTACGGGAGGACGTGCATTAAGGTTTTATGCAAGTGTAAGATTAGATATAAGAAGACTTGAAACTTTAAAGTCCGGCGATGAGATGGTAGGAAATAGGGTTAAAGTAAAGGTAGCTAAAAATAAAGTTGCATCTCCATTTAAGCAAGCAGAATTTGACATTATGTATGGAAAAGGAATTTCAAAGGAAGGAATCATACTTGATATGGCAACTGACATGGGTTTAATTAATAAATCCGGAGCATGGTTCAGTATTGGAGATATAAAACTTGGACAAGGAAGGGAAAATGCAAAAGATTATATTTTAAAAAATCCTGAACTTGCAAAAGAACTTGAAGAAAAAATAAGAGCTACAATAAAAATAGATGATACAGAAGAAAAAGAAGAAACAGATGAATCTAAGGATAGAGAATTTTAGGTGATTTTGTGAAATTTTTGTATTTTACAGATACTCATTACAGAGGAACTAATCCTATTAACAGATTAGATGACTTTCCTCTTACTCTTGAAAATAAAACAAGAGAAATTTTTCAAATTGCAAAAGATGAAAATGTAGATTACATTTTACATGGTGGAGATTTATTTGATAGGCCCGACACCTCTATATCTGTTGCATCAACTTTTGTTAAAATATTTATGGAAAGCCCATGTCCTATATATATTATAAGTGGAAATCATGATATATATGGTCATAATCCTGAGACTGTAAATAGAACTATGCTTGGATTTTTATGTGATTTAGGAATAATGAATCTTCTTGATAATAAAAAGATTTTATTAAAAGGAGATGTAAATGTTCAAATTAGCGGTTCCCCTTATAAATACGGAATTGATGAAAAAA
>CAMQDG010000017.1 GCA_946999425.1 uncultured Peptoniphilus sp. | reverse complement strand
CAAAATGAAGATGAAAATTTAAAAGAAGAAACCTTTAAGGACTTGGCAATTAAATTAAATGAAAAAACAGATGCAGTCATTCTTATAAGTGGTAAATATGAAATTATAGCTGACTCTTCAAAAGTTTTTTCCATTCCAGGAGGAAATAATCTTCTAAGAAAAATAACTGGTACAGGAGATATGGAAACAGGAATTATAGCAAGTCTTCTTGCAAAACCCCTTTCCTCTTTTAAAGCTGCAACCATGGCTGGGATTTTCTTAAGACAAATTGCAAGTCAATGTGAAAAACACAAAAGTATAAATCCTCAAGATATAATTATGGTCATGGGAAAATTAGATGAGTTTGAAGGTAATGCAATAATTTTAGAATCTCCCTATGACCTTAACGAAGGACTTGTTTACGGACTTGATCCAGGAAATGATCTTTTAAAAATAAAAAATGCCCTAAAAGGAGGCATGGATATTTATCAAATAAGAGACAAGGAAGCCGATGATGAAACCCTTGGAAAAAAAGTCTTAGAAATTCGCGAAATAATGAAAGACTTTCCCTGTCTTTTAGTTATGAACGACAACTTAAAAGTTGCAAAAAAATATGATCTTGCAGTCCATTTGGGACAAGAAGATGAACTTATTTCAACAGCAAGAAAAGAACTTGGAAGAAATAAAATAATAGGTGCTACTGCAAAAAATCTTGAAGAAGCAATAATAGCAGAAAATATGGGAGCATCTTACATCGGATCCGGAGCATTTTTTAAAACTCAAACAAAAGATGATGCACAAATTATAAGCCTCGATGACTTAAAAGACATTATTGACGGAGTAACAATCCCTGTATATCCCATTGGAGGAATCAACTTAAAAAATTTAAGCTACTTCAAAGAGATAAAATTATCAGGAGTCTGTATGTCCAGTGCCATATTTTCGGAAGATCAAAATAAAATAGAAAATATAGTAAAAAATATAAGAAAAAAATTGAAAAAGTAAAACCCAGAAAAATATTTGCCATATTTTTCCCATATAGACAGGAATAAAATCCTGTCTTTTTTTATTTGCCCAAAATCTTAAAAAAAATATATAAAACTTTATTTTTTTAATATTAGTGTAACTTTTAAAAAAATTTTTTAGTTTATAATAAAAATATGAAAAAGATAATTATATTTATAATTTTAATCCTTAGCTTAATTGCCTGTGAAAGCTCTGAATCCAAGTATTCAAACCTTGGCGATAAAAATAGTAAAGAAATACTAAGTAAACTTTTTGAAAAAAATAGACTTGATAATCTTGAAATACTTTTAAAAAATATTGAAGCTTTCAACTCAACAAATGAAAAAAATATTGTAACTTCTTGGGAAAATTTAAAGTTTGGACCCACTGACCCATCACAATTCAATGAAGATTACACAAAAACAAATAACCACTTAAATTGCAGAGAAAGTGTCGCCCTTTCAATTTTAAACTCCATTGAAGTCAAAGAAGAATCTGAAAAAGGAACCTACTTAATGTTTGACAGTCAAGAAATTAAGTCCTTTCCTGAACTTAAAAATATAAACCCCTTTAAGTTTTTCGGACTCTTCAATGAAATTGACGCAAAAAACATTAAAGAAAAAAATTTAAAAACTTTTTTACAAAAAGCCCTTGACTCTAAAAATATTCATTTTACAAATAAAAATGTTAAAACCGTTTTTGCATATATTTATGACAAGTATGACCAAGTTTTATTTGTTGGTCATGCCGGTATTCTTATGGAAGATCAAAAATCAAAGGGATTTTATTTTTTTGAAAAACTTTCCTACTATGAACCCTATCAACTCACCTATTTCAAAAATAAAAGCCAACTAATAAAACTCCTAAAATCTCGCTATACTTTTAATGATGACGTAAAAGAACCTATTATTGTAATGGATGGACAAGTTTTGGAATAAAAATAGACACACAAAATTTGTGTGTCCTTTTTTTGTAAATTTAAAGTTCTATTTCAAGAAGAATCGGAGCGTGATCCTGCCTTTCTCCGGAGTCCACCACTTCCGATTTTTTTATTAAATCCTTTATTTTATCGCTCACTAAAAAATAATCTATTCTCCAGCCAGAATTATTTATTTTTGAAGTTTTAACCCTTTGAGCCCACCAAGTATAAGCCCCCTCAACATCTCCGTGAAGATATCTAAAAGTATCAACAAAACCTCTATTTAAAAGATTTGTAAATCCTTCCCTTTCCTGGTCTGTAAAACCTGCGGACATATGATTGGAATCAGGATTTGCTAAATCAATTTCCTTATGAGCTACATTAAAATCCCCACAAGCAACAATAGGCTTGTTTTTATCTAAAGCCTCTAAATAATCCCCATACTTTATATCCCAAACCTGTCTTTCCTTTAGTCTTTTTAATCCATCTCCCGCATTAGGCGTATAAACTTGAGTAAAATAAAAATTTTCAAACTCTAAAGTTATTATTCTTCCTTCCAAATCCATTGTATCCGGAGCGCCTATTTTTGGAAAAGATGCCTTCACCTGCAAATCTTTTTTATAAAAAACCATATTTCCCGCATAACCCTTCCTTGCTGGAGGACAGGAAGAAACAAAATAAAAATTGTATTCCGATAATTTTTCTTCTAAAATTTCTAAATGTTTTTTTGTTGGACCCTTATCAGAAAGTTTTGTTTCCTGTATAGCAATAATATCCGGATCCTCATCTTTTATTGTTTTTAAAACTTGTCTTGAAAGTGAAGCCCTGGGTGATTCTCCCGTAAGAGCTGCATTTAAAGAATCTATATTCCAAGAAATAAATTTCATCATTCACTCCTTCTTTTATTTTTTTACTATCCTTACAATTAAAAATTGTAACAAAGAAGCTTTTTTATTTCAAACCATAAGAATTATCAAATATTTCCTTGCAGTATTAAAATAATAGGACCAATCATTATATCTTTAGACCTAAGTCCCTTAGCTTTTTTTAATCTTTTATTTACTTATTAAATTTATGGTAAAAGCATGTTGAATCTGTCAAATCCCAAGCTCCTTCTTTTATATAAAAATTATATGCTGGGCTATTTCTTAAAGTTGTAAAAAAAGCACCGCTAATTCCAAGTTCTTTCAATTCATCAATGGTTTTATTATATAATTTTGTTGCAAATCCTTGCCTTCTATTTTTATCTGATATAAAAAATTCATAGATGTAATAGGTGGTTTCTGTAGAATAGTTTCTTATATGACCCATTATTGCTCCAATTATTTTATTTTCATCAACTATTAAGTTTCCATAAAATTTAGGAAATTGTAAAATTGTATGTAATGATTCAAAAGCACTTTCTTCTGTCCATTTATCATTCCATGGCGGAGCATTGTATACAGATACCATTAATTTTGACAAATCTTTTAAATCAGATTTTGAAATTTTTCTAATCTCCAAATTATCCTCATTATGATAATTTATTTTTAAAATATATTTTCATTGTTTAGTGGTTTAAATATTTCTTTTTCTATAAATAGCCTTACATTATTTTTTCTTGAAATTTTGAATCTTCTTTTGAAATAAGATCTATCCTCTTTATATGAGTTTTATTCCAAAATTTTATTTTCCAAAAATTTTTTGAGTTTCTCAGCGTATTCTATGGGATGTTCATGGAGAAATTGTCCGTGACCCATACCTTCAAACACTTCTGTCTTCATTTGCGGAAGATATTCTCTTAATTTCTTTTCACTTTTTGCAGGAATTGGCTCTTGGCTTCCTCTCCAAAAAAGTACTGGATTTGAAAATTTGGTTAAATTTTCTGGAACTTTGTAATGATAAATATATCTACAAGTATTTTTGATAGTTTCCTTGCTTATTTGTGGATACATCATTTCAATAAGTCCCTTATTGTCCTTACCCATAATCTTATCTAACAAAAATTTAGGTATGGATTTTTTATTTTTTATTCTCTTTGTGCCAAGGATAAAAGCCCAGGTTAATGGTACTGCCATCAAACCCAACTCAGCAGTAATCGCCCCATCTAAAAGAACCCTATTAACAGAAATATTTCCTCTCCCAAGGATTTCTACAGCTAGGGTAGCTCCCATAGAAAAACCACATATTCCATAGACACTTCCACCCATTTCCCTTATTATGTAACTTTCTACTGAATCTATTATGTCTTCCACTGAAATTAAATCTTTGGGCTTTTTTCCATAATGTCCGTCTAATTCACAAAAAATTACATAATAATCTTGTAAATAAGCTAACAGAGGCTTAAAACATAGGTCCGCATTAGAGGCAAGCCCATGAATAAATAAAAGTGATTTATTATTTCTATTTCCATGAGTAGTGAAGTTCATTGTATTCCTCTTTATCTAAAAAAAATATTTTTCTTATCCATTTTTTTTATAAGAAATTTACTAAATTATTCTTTATCTCCTGTGATGAAATAGTCGCAGTATTCTCCACCCCTAGCAATTGTTTCTTCTCTATGTAAAATTCCATGTTGAAGACTGATCATCACATCATCAAGTTCGCAAAATAGTGGCATTAATTCAAAGACATCCAACTTTTTTGTATAGGTGCATATGGGACAGCGGGTAATTCGATAATAACAAGCATCTTCATAGGGCTGACCTATAAAATCGACTTTAAAAGAAGTTGGATATTTTTTTTCTTTTTCTTGTGTATACCATTTATAATACTTAACAATATTCTTTTTATTAATTTCCTTTCCCCTTTTTGTATTAAGGTCAGTTCGATTAAAATACCACTTAAGATAGTAGAGGGATCTGCGCATCATTTCCTGAATGGTTTCTGGTGGAATCTTTTTGTCGCTTGCTAAGTATGGAGAAACAAAAATGAGGGCAAACATTTCATTATAAGCCATGGGATTGTCATCACCTATGTCATCCATTTTTTCTATAAGACTACGATATACTTTTTTACTTTTTCTTATAATTTCTGAAGCATATTTCCTATCATACTTTTCTATTAAAACTTTTTTCATAGGTCTTTTAAAAATAAAAAAATAAAAACCATGATATTTCATATTATCTATCCTCCATTTATTCTTACAAAAATAAAATTACATCCTATGACTTTTTATTACTGAAATTAACTTTCATTTACAATTTAATTATAGCATATTTTCATTAGCTTATATCTATATCAAAAAAATTTTTAATAAAAATTTTCTGTAAGTAAAATAAATAAAAAAATTTTTGCGAATTTATAAAACTTAAAAAAATTAATTAATAGCTCTTGCCTTTTAAGTATCCCTTTTATAAATGTTTAATCTTTATTTTTTCACAGATATTTTATTCTTAAATAACTAAAATCTGCAATAAAAAAAACCACCGTATAAAACGATGGTTTTGAAAATTTTTTTATCAACCTATTCCGCCAAGTATTGCTCCTGCTACTAAAGCAATTAAAGCTGCTAATACGTAAACGTATTTTGCAAGAGGATAATACCATCCTCCTATTGGTTTTATTGATCCTTCATTTACTCCATTAAGGGCGAATTCTTTGTCTGCTACCCATAGGAACATTATAGCTGCAAGGGCTGCTCCCAATGGACAAATGTAAATTGAAACAACGTCCATCCATTGTGATACTATTGCTTGAATTAAAATTGCAATTACACATCCTATTACATGTATAAGTCCTGTTGCAAGGGGTCTTGAAAAATTAAATTTTTCTTGTAAATATGCAACGGGTGTTTCGTAAAGATTGATTATTGAGCTTACTCCTGCAAAAAGAACGCAAACGTAGAAAATAACTCCTACTATTCTTCCTGCTGGCATTCCGTTTAATACGTTAACTAAGAAGATAAACATAAGTCCCGGTCCTCCTGTGTCAAGAGGTGCCTTAGCTGCTGCCATTGCAGGAATAATTACAAAGGCTGCAAGAAGAGCTGCTATTGTATCAAATACTGCTACGTTTCTTGCTGAAGATGGTATTGATTCTTTTTTATTTAAATATGATCCGTATATTACAGTTCCACTTCCTGCTACGGAAAGAGAGAAAAATGCTTGTCCAAAGGCAAATAACCATACTTTAGGATTTTTTATTCCGTTAGGATCTACTGTAAATATATATTTATAACCTTCGCTTGATCCTGGAAGAGTGAAAATATAAATTCCAAGTCCTACAAATAGTACAAATAGTATAGGCATCATTATTTTATTTGCTTTTTCAATACCATTTGAAACTCCAAGTACCATTATTATAAAACTTACAATAATTGCTATAACAATCCATAAATTTGCTCCACCTGCAGTTGCTGTTGCTCCAAAGGTGGATCCTATTACGTCCATGTCCTGTCCCATTTTAGCAAGATCTCCTGTAAAGGACATAAAAGTATATTTAAATACCCATGACATTACACAGGTATATCCTATTGCAAGAGCTAATGAACCAAGAACAGGTATAAGTCCTATAGTTTCTCCTATAGTCTTATTTCCAGTCCTAAGCTCTGTACATTTTCCAAAAGCTCCTACTGAACCTGCTTGAGTGCTACGACCTAATGCCATTTCAGTTACTACGCCTGTGGCACCTATTAATACTACAAATATAAAATAAGGTATTAAGAAAGTCATACCACCATATGTAGAAACTAATATGGGGAATCTCCAAATATTTCCCATTCCAACTGCTGAACCGATACAAGCTAAAATAAAACCCCATTTAGTTTGAAATCCATCTCTCTTTTTTACTGTATTATTTTCCATAAGGCTCTCCTTATTTAATATAGAGTCTCCCCTTTTATGGGGAGACTAATTTTATTTATTTCTCTTCTTCACTTGGTGCATATGGTTCTAAGAATGCGTGGAAGTGACGCATTGGAAGATTTTGTCCTTTAACAATTTTTATGTTTGGAATTGAAGCTCTGTCTTCATAAAGAGCTTTTACAGCTTCTATTACATAATCCATATGTTCTTTACTAAGTTGACTTCTGTTTATTGCAAATCTTACTACGTTTGCTACTTCTTTTTGTTGTTCTGGTGTCTTTAAATCATATTCCATGGAATAATTTCCAAGTTCAGCTGTTCTTATTCCATATCTACGAATTAATTCAACTGAAAAACCTTGTCCTGCAAAAGTAAGAGGTCCACGTTTGTTGTCAAAGAATTCATCCATGTTTATATAAACTCCATGACCACCTGCTGGAAGTACAACTCCCTTTACTCCTGCTTTATAGAAACCTTGAGCAAGATATTCACATTGTTTAACACGAGCGTCTAAATATTCAAATTTTGATGCTTCATAAAGTCCTGCTGCTAATGCCATTATATCACGACCGCTCATTCCACCGTAAGAGTCATTACCATAGCATGAAATTTGTTTAACTTTAAGTAGAATACCTACGTCTGTTTTTACTGATCCATCTTCATTAAAGTCTGAAAATTTCTTCCAGAATAATCCCTTATCTCTAAAAGCTAAAACTCCGCCCATGTTTGCGTGACCATCTTTTTTAAGAGAAGCTGTGAAACCGTCACAATATGAGAACATTTCTTTAGCTATTTCGTTTATAGATTTATCTTGGTAGCCTTCTTCATTTACTTTAATAAAGTAAGCATTTTCAGCCCATCTTGCTGCATCAAACATATAAGGAATGTCATATTTGTGAGCTATTCTTGAACATTCACGAAGGTTTGCCATTGATACAGGTTGACCACAAATTGTGTTGTTTGTAATAGTTGTATAAACTAAAGGCACATTTTCAGGTCCAAGTTTTGTAATTAATTCTTCAAGTTTTTCTGTATCCATGTTTCCTTTGAAAGGATTTCTTTCGTATTTTCCACCTTCTGGAACATCCCATAGTAACTCTTTATTATAAAGGTTTCTTGGAATAGAACCCATTTGTTTAATATTTCCTTCTGTTGTGTCAAAGTGACCGTTTGATGGAATTGTATATGTCTTTCCCGGTTCTCTTTTATTTAAAATATTTCTAACAAGTTCAAAAAGTACTGATTCTGCAGCACGACCTTGTTGAATGATAAATGTGTTTGGTCTTTCCATTTGAGCGGAACCTCCGTTGAAAAGTCCCCCTTCATATTCGCAAAGATAAACTTCATCCATCATTTTTTCTACATCTTCACAATCGGTTCTAACAAGGTCTATTATTCTTTTTTGGTCGTTTCCTCTTTCAAATACATCTCTGAAAGTGTCTAAAAGAACATAGTAACCCTTATTTCTACCATATGATTCATCTCCTAAGAACATTGCAGACCATTGTACATCAGTCATGGCAGTTGTTCCTGAGTCTGAAAGCATATCAATTGTAAGCATTCCTGCAGGAAATGCAAATTCATTGTAGTGAGTTGCTTTTAAAGCTCTTTCTCTTTGTTCAACAGTAACTTCCGGTATGTTCTTAGTAACATATGTATAAGAACGTGGTGTTGGTACATTTAATTGGTACTTCATTATCTAACCTCCATATAATTAAAATAATGTAACTTTTGTACAGAGGACCCCGGTTAAAAATTTGATACAATTTTGATTAATTTTTTGATACGGGAAAATTTTAATAAAATTTATTTCAAATTAATGAGCGGACAGTACCCTAAGATAAATATTCTAAATTTATCTTTAGAAAAAGGTTACTGCTTAATCATTTATTTGTCAATACAAATTATTTTTATTATTTTGATAAATTTTTTATTAAAATATTTCTTTTTATAAAATTTATAAAGCTTTATTAAAAAACCCCAGCAAAAACTGGGGTCTTCTTATAAAATTTATTACCAAAATTTAAAAATACTAAATTTATCTAAAGCAAATATTGTTCCCAAGGTGTAAGAAATCAAGGCAAAGGGTTTTAAGAATATTAAAATCAAGGCAAATGTTCTGATTCTCATTTTAGTTAGCCCCGCAAAAAGACACAATATATCGTCTGGCGCAACCGGCGAGAAAATTGCAAGGGCAAATAGGGTGTTGAAATTTTTCTTTTCCAAAAAATCGCGATATTTGTTAAAGTTTTTATCTCCTATAATTTTTCTTACTGTAGAACTTCCGAAGCGTCTTGCAAGGAAAAAGTTTATAAAGCTTCCTATTAAAATACCTACATAATTATAAAATGTTCCCTTTAAGGCTCCAAAAATTATTACTCCTACTATTGATGTTATTCCACCGGGTATTATGGGAATTACTACTTGTACAATTTGTACAATAATAAATATAATAGATCCCCAAACTCCCGTTGAATTTATATATTTTATAAGGTCTGATTTAGAATTAAAAATCCCCGCTTTATATCCCCAAACTCCAAAGCCTACTATGAGTAATAGGCTTACATAAAATAAAATCTTCAATATTAAATTATTTCTTTTTATTTTTTTCACAGGACTTTTTTCCTTTTTTATAATACCCTTGGTTTTTTTTACTTTAGGTGTTTCATTTAAAATTTCCATAATTCGCCTCAATATTTATTATATCCAAGAAAAACAAACTATATTTAAAAGAATAATTAAGATTTTATAAAGATTTTATGAAATTTGTAACAAGTTATTATTTCCCTGTTGCTTCTAATATTTCATAGTATGCCCAATTAGATTTTTTTACATCAGAAAATGGATTTTTAGAGAATTTATCTATAAAGGCCCTATCTGGTCTTCTTCCTTCTAGTCTATTTATTACGCTGGCTACTTCTTCACGTTTTATTACTTGGTCTGGTGCAAAAGTCCTATCTGGTCTTCCTGACATATAACCCCATTTAACAACGGAATTTATAGCCCTGTATGCCCAATGGTTTTCTTTTACATCTTCAAAAGTTTTATCTGCGTTTTGATCAAGTCTTTTAAAATTCATAACTATTTGTGCAAATTCAGCTCTTGTGAGTTTTTTATTTGGTTTAAAGGTTAAATCATCATATCCTGCCATTATTCCACTTTTTTCTACATAGGCAACAGCATCTGCATACCACATTTCCTGATTTACATCTTTAAAGCTCGAATAATTTCCACTTGGCATTGTTCTGTTACTTATAAGGGCAAAGACTGCTGCTGCTTGAGCTCTTGTCATTGGTGCATAGCCTTTAAATTCATTTTTACTTACTCCATTCATATAAGGCTTTCTAAAAAAGTTAATTGTTTCCAAGATTTCTTTTGAGATTTTATTGATTTCTTCCGGATTTTTGTCAGTTTTTACAAGTAAATATTCACCTGTTGCAACTAAGGCTTTTAGTTTTGCAAAGTTTTCTCTTGTAGCATATTGAGGATTTAAATTTTTACAGGTGTTTACAAGAATTTGTAAATTTTCAAGATTTCCGCCAAAGTTTTCTTCCTTTTTCATGTTTGAATCTTGAGAGTCTCTTTTATTTTTTTCCTCGTCTTCTCCAAGAAAAAGATTTTTATTTACAGATTTTTCTCTTGCAATAACAAGAGCTTTGGCATTTGCTTTTTTTTCGACTTTATTTTCGTTCCAAGTTGCGAGGATATTTATACTTGTGTTTTCTCCCTGTCTCGGGATATTTATTTTAAAATTTCCTTTCTGGTCTGAAAAGCCCTGACCTATTTTTTCTTTTGTTGATATATCTATTTTAGCCAGGGGATTTGTAGTTCCTACAACAAAGTCAGAATCTGTATAGATGGTTTCAACTTTTATGCTTCCGTCTTCAACTTTTGTTTGAGATTGAAAGTTTTTTTGATCTGTACTTTCACTACCATTATTATTAACACTTGTAACTATAATTGAATTTTTAAAGTTTTCTACATTTGAAGCATTGGATTTTACCCTTGTTTTTATGCCTACTTTAAGATTTCTCATTCCCTTTAACAAGTTTATGTCATTTACTGAAAGAGTAGTTAAATATTGGGTGTTGTTCTTTACTGAGCTTGTTTTTAAGTCAATTTTGCCCTTTTCCTTTTGAGTTCCTTTTAAGCTTGTTTCCTCTACGCTTAAGTTTTTATCTGTTAAAACTGTTACTACAAAGGATTTATAGAGGGTTTGGTAGTTTTCAGGAAGATTTACATTTATGTAATAATATAAATCTTCTCCTGCTTTCACCGAAAGTTTTGCTGGTTGTTCAAGTATTACTTGAATTTCTTCTTTTGCAAATATATTTACTGGAAAGCTTAAGATTATAAAAGCTAAACAAATATAAAGTATTTTTTTTATTTTCATAGGAAGCCTCCTTTATTTATTAATACTATTATAATATCTTTTTAAACAAAAATCCCCTTTTGAGGGGACTTTTATATTTTTTTATCTATAATGTTTATAAGTTGGCAAATAACTTCTTCTCTTGTAAGGGTTTTTTCTGGATAAAATTTTCCTTTTGAAAGGGAGAATATTTTTTCTTCTACTGTGTTTTCTATAGATTCTTTTGCAAAATCATTTAATTTTGAAATATCTTTAATTCTATTCTTATTTTTTGAATCTCCTTTTAAATTAAGAATTCTATTATAAACAATGGCCCCTTCATATTTTTTAAGTTTTTTATCTGGATAAAATCTGTTTCCATAGCCCTTTAATAAATTCAATTCACTTGCTGCATTTGCCCACTTTGAGTCGCAATCTGAAAAGGTGCTTTCTTTTTTGTGGACATGAGCCCAATTCTTTTTTTCATATATTTTTACAAGGAGTTCTGCAAATTCTTCTCTTGTAATTTCTTTTTTCATATCACTTCTTAAATTATCGGAAAGTATTCCCAGTTCTTGAGCCTTATCTAAATTTACTTTTGCCCAGTCACTATAATTGTTATATATAGGCACTTCTCCAAGAGTTATAGCGTTTGAATATTGGCTTTTATTTTTTCCTACAATATATCTTATTTTAATTTCATAAGCTTTAGCTTTTATTAAATTTTCTATTTCTGCCTTTTTTATTTCAATTTTTCCTGTTTCATTTTCTCCTAATTCCTTTTTTAAGTCACAGGATTTTTTTGAGTTCATATCCTTTATATTTATTTCTAAATAAATTTTTTCTTTTTTCGCATTTTTTATAGCTTTTTCATTATTTTCAAAAGAAATAATATAAGAATCTGCTTTGGTTTCACCTGAAAGTTTTTTCGGTCCTTCTATTTTTTCCCCTGCAAAGGTATTTGTAAATAAAAAAAGGACTGAAAAAATAAATATTAATTTTTTCAATCTTTTCACCTCGAGATAATCTTAGCATAAATTCATTAATTAAAACTATTTGTAATTATTTTGTAATCTAATTGTAAATTATTCAACACATAAATTTTTGATTTTTTTTAATTTTTCCAATAAAAAAAGCGCATCGAGCGCTTATTTTCCTCGTGCGCAATTAGTCCATTGCAATAACTTCTTTTCCGTCGTAGAATCCACAGCTTGGACACACTCTGTGTGGAAGTTTTGCCTCATGGCAGTTAGGACATTCAACTACAGATACTTTGTTTAATCTGTATGAAGAAGCACGTCTTTTGTTTCTTCTTTGTTTTGAAGTTTTCCTCTTTGGTACAGCCATTCTCACACCTCCTCATTTAAAGAGATTTAATAAATTCTCAAATCTGGGATCTACTTGGCTCTCATCTTTGCAATCACATGGTCCCTGGTTTAAATCTTTGCCACATTTAGGGCAAATTCCTTTGCAATCTTCTTTGCACAAAACTTTCCCAGGCATTGATGTGATTACTTGAGAAATAATGAGATCATCTAAAAAAATCCCCTCATCATTCATTGTAAAATATTCGGTCATTGCATCATCATCTATATCTCTTAAATCTTTTATAAAATAAGATTCAAGTTTTGTTTTTACATGATTTTGCATTTTTTTTAAACATCTGTCGCATTTTGTATTATACTCATATTCAATAAGTAAATCAAGTTTTAATTCATCGTCTAAATTATACAGATGTCCTTTATATGAAATCGGAAAATTTATTCCAAGTCCATCTATAATATAGTCGCTTTCATTTTTTTTAAGATTTCCTTCAAAGTTTAATATTCTATCTGAACTTTGCAAAAAATCCTTTATACTGAGCATCATAAATTATCACCTCTACAAAAGCGCAATATATATTTTATCTTTTTTTTCAAAAAAAGTCAAGATTACTATATAAAAAATCCCGTTTTAAACGGGATTTTAATTAGTCTTAATTAGCATTCAGCAATCATTTCAATTTCAATCATTGCATCCTTAGGAATTGCTGCAACTTGTACACAACTTCTTGCAGGTTTATGTTCATTAAAATATTCTGCATATACGCCGTTTACTTTAGCAAAATCATTAATGTCTTTTAAGAAAATATTTACTTTAATTACCTTATCTAAACTTGATCCTGCATTTTCAAGAATTGCCTTATTATTTTCAAGACTTCTTTTTGTTGCTTTTTCTATTGATTCGTTTACAAGTTCACCTGTTTCTGGGCAAAGTGGAATTTGTCCTGATGTAAAAATAAAATTACCTACTTGAATTGCTTGTGAATAAGGTCCTACTGCTGCAGGTGCCTTGTCTGTGTGTAAAGTTTTAACGCTCATTGTTTTCCTCCTGATTTTCTTTAATTTCACCATTTTCCCAGAGCCTTTCAAGATTATAATATTCTCTTTCATCTCTGTGAAATACGTGTACTATTATATCACCGTAATCCAAAAGAATCCACCTCATGGAGTTTCTTCCTTCTTGATTGTCGGTGTTATAGCCATTTTCACTCATCTTTTCTTCAATTTCATCTGCTAAAGATTTTACCTGAGTTGATGAATTTCCACTTACAATCACAAAATAATCTGCAATTGAACTTAAATTTTTTATGTCCAAGACCTTTATGTCTATACCTTTTTTATCTTCGCAGGAATCTGTAATAATTTTCAATTTTTCTTTAACGTCCAAATGAACCTCCTATTTTATTCCTATTGTTTCCAACAAATCATCAGTTTTTTCCGCATCCATTATAAAATAAGAAATTTTACCTATATATTTAGGGCTTCCTTCTATTGTGTCTGAAGAAATATCTGATAAATCCAACTTTCTTGCAGCAAGTCCAAGCTTCATAACTTCTGAAAATTCCATATTTGTATCTGCGTGTTTTTTATAGGTGTTTATAATTGCAGGTATCCCTAAAAGTCCCCTTGGACTTTTTATTTTTTTAGCAAGAGCCTTTAAAAAATTCCTTTGAGCCTTAACTCTGTCTAAGTCATTTTCTTTATAGCCATGTCTAAATCTTAAAAATTTTACTGCATCATTTCCATTTAATTTTTGCAGTCCCTGTTTAAAGTGAATATGAAGAGGTGGTTTGTCCCACTCATCATCATAGTCCATGTCTATAGGAATATCCACTTTTACTCCACCTACAGAATTTACTACCCCTTTTATAAAACTATAATCAACTGTAATATAATTTTTAATGTCTGTACCCAGTAAATTATTTACAGTTTTTAAAGTTAACTCACTTCCACCATAAGCAAAGGAATGATTTATTTTCTCTTTTCTTTTTCTTCCCGCTATTATTGCTCTTGTATCCCTTGGAATGGAAATAAGATGAATTTTTCCCTGATCAAAATTTAAATTTCCAATCATAATTACATCTGATCTTGTGCTTTCAGCGTGTTTTTGATCGAGAGAATCCACTCCCAAAAGTAAAAATGAATAAGAGCCATTTTGTCCTTTTAATCCTTCCAATATTTTTGAAGAATCTTGGTCCTTATTTGTAAATATAAAATATCCTACAGATCCAACTCCTAAAATAATAAGGATAAGAAGTGTAGTAAAAAAAGCTTTTAAAAATTTAATCATAATTTCTCCAATAAGTTATTTCTTGCCCTAATCGTTTCTAAATCTATTACTTTTTTCTCTTTAATTAAAAATTTAATTGTTGAATCAAATTTATATAGACAGGCAAGATTTAAGTCCTCTTCTGAGAGCCTACGAGCTTCACAGACCCCATCAAAATCTCTTCCCGGTTCTATATAGTCTGCAATAAAAATAATCTTGTCCAAAAGGCTCATATTAATTTTACCCGTTGTGTGAGACTTTATAGCTTCAAGAATTTCTTCATCATTTATTTGATAATCTCTTTTTGCCTTAAAAGGGGCAAGATAACAGTGTATAAGCTGAGGAGAATCTATTAAATTTTGACTCAATTTAAAATTAAATTCCTCAGCAATCTCAAAAGGATTTTTATTGTATTTTGCACTATCATGAATTAACCCTGCTAAATACGCCTTATCCTCATCAGCCCCATAAATTTTTGCAAGTTTTTTTGCAGTATCTGCAACTCTTAGGGAATGTTCATACCTTGATCCTTTTAAATTTTTTTTAAGATCTTCTTTAATAAATTCAATAGTTTTCATAAAGACCCTCGTCCTTTATATATTTAATTACATTATCTGGCACTAAGTATTTTATGGATTTTCCCTCTTTTATTCTTTCTCTTATGTTGCTAGAAGAAATGTCGTATTGAGGAAGATCCCTTAAAAGATAAATCTCTGCCCCATAATTTTTTTTCAAATAAACTATTTCTTTCTCAAGTTCATCAACTTTTTCATACCCTGGACGAATTGAAGCAACAAACTTACAATTCTTTGCAACTTGGTCAAAACTTTTCCAAAGCTTTAAAAGAAAAACAGTGTCACTTCCTAAGAAAAAATAAAAATCTCCATTATAAAGACTTTTAAGCTCATTTAAAGTATCAACAGTGTAAGAAAAACCAGCCCTTTTAGTTTCAATATCTGAAATTATAAACTTAGGATTATCCATAGTGGCAAGATAAGTCATATTAAACCTGTGAAGAGCATCAACCTTTAAGTGATCTTTATGAGGAGGGTTTCCCGTAGGTAAAAATATAACCTTATCTATATTCATTTTTTCCGACAGATACTCTGCTATCATAAGATGTCCCATATGAATAGGGTTGAAAGTCCCTCCCATTATTCCATATTTCATAGCTCTATTTTTTTATTCTCTTTTGATTCCCTATAAATTGTTAATTTACTTCCTATTTGCTGAACAAATTCAGCACCCATTTCAGCTAAAATTTCATCAGCCACTTCTTTTGCTTCCACCGGAGAATTTTGTAAAAAATTTATTTTTACAAGTTCATGGTCCTCAAGAAGCTTGTCAAGTTGACTATAAGCCATGTCGCTAAGACCTGACTTTCCAATTTGCATACAAGGTCTTAAATTGTGAGCTAAGCTCTTTAAATATGACCTTTGTCTTCCATTTATCATTCAATCACCTATTCAAAAAATTCAAATTCATATCCGTCAATAAAAACGGAATCTTTTTCTTCTACTCCCAAATTTTTAAGTCTATCTATTACGCCATTTTTTCTTAAATTTTCTTGGAAATATCTCAAAGAATCCCTATCTTCAAAATTTGTGGACTTAACTAACTTTTCAATATAGGGCCCATCAACAACAAAACTGTTTGATTCATCAAGATATACATTTATACCTTCTTCTTTTTGAGAAACTTCTACAAATTTCTCATCATAAGTTTCTTCTTCCAATTCCGTTTCATTTACAAGTTTAAAAGCTCTAAACATAAGGTCCTTTAAGTTTTTTCCACTTGCTGCAGACCCTTCATATATCTCATACTTATCCTTAAACTCTTTTTTAAGTTTTTCGAGACCTTCTTCACTTCCTGGAATATCCATTTTATTGGCAAAGATAATCATAGGTTTATGAAGAAGCTTTTCATTATAGTTTTCCAGCTCATCCATGATCTTATAAAAATCACTTATAGGATCTCTTCCTTCACTTCCTGAAACATCAATAACATGAATTAAAACCTTAGTTCTCTCAATGTGCCTTAAAAACTCATCTCCAAGGCCCTGTCCTTGAGCAGCACCCTCTATAAGACCAGGTATATCTGCAATTACAAAGCTCTCTTCCGGTCCAAGATTAACAAGTCCCAAATTAGGTTTTAAAGTTGTAAAATGGTAATTTGCAATTTTAGGTCTTGCATTTGATACAACTGAAAGAAGAGTTGACTTTCCTACATTGGGAAAGCCTACAAGACCAACATCAGCAAGAAGTTTAAGCTCTAAAGTAATTTCTTTCTCCTCTCCACGAGTTCCTGCCTCAGCAAAGGTAGGAGCTTGCCTTGTGGAATTTTTAAATTTTGCATTACCCTTGCCACCACGACCACCTTTTGCAATTACATATTCCATGTCCTTTTTATTTAAATCAACAATAACTCCCCCTGAATCCCTATCTTTAACAAGGGTTCCAACAGGAACTTTAAGGACTATATCTTTTCCCTGAGCTCCAAATTTTAATTTGCTCATTCCATTTTCGCCATTTTCGGCTTTATATTCTCTTTTGTATCTAAAATCAAGTAAAGTATGAATTCCAGTATCCGTTTTTAAAATTATATCGCCACCGCGACCTCCGTCTCCTCCGGCAGGCCCTCCGGCAGGTTCAAATTTTTCTCTTCTCCAAGCAACGGCACCATCTCCGCCTTTACCTGCTTTAACTTTTATATTTGCTATATCTATAAACATAATTTCACCTTTTTAATTATATCACATGAAATTAAAGGCACTTTTAAGAAAAAATTAAATATTAATAAAAAAAATAAGGTCGCAATACTGCGACCATTATGCTAATTCAGCTTCAGGATAAACACTTGCGTATTTTTTGTTTCCTCTGCCTTTAGTTTCAAATTTTACTCTGCCGTTTTCAGTTGCAAAAAGAGTATCATCTTTGCCCCTCATAACATTTAGACCCGGATGAATTTTTGTTCCCCTTTGTCTAACTATTATATTTCCTGCAAGAACGAATTGTCCATCTCCTTTTTTAACCCCAAGTCTTTTTGACTGAGAATCTCTACCATTTTTAGATGAACCTGCTCCCTTTTTAGATGAAAACAGTTGAAGATTAAATTTAATCATTCTGCACCTCCTGTATTTCGATCTTTAAGTTTTCAGAAAATTGCATTCTTATTAAATCAAGGCCCAGCTTAAGTGAATTAAATAAAAGTTGTACCTTTTCATTGCCTGCTAATTCTCTATTTACTATTATCTTTAAATATCCGTCAGTTTGTTTATCATAAATATCGCTTTCGTCAAAATTTAATAACTCAATTAAAGAAAAATAAAATGTTTGAGTTAATGCTGAAATCCCTGCACATACAATTTCTTCATTATCATTGTCTGCATAGGCATGGCCCTTTGCTTCAAAGCCAAGAAAAATACTATTTGACGAAAAAAATACAATCTCAGTCATTATGCAATACTTAAAATTTCAACAAATGTATAAGGTTGACGATGTCCTTTTTTTGTTCTCTCATTCTTTTTAGATTTATACTTGTAAGTAACAACTTTTTTATCCTTACCTTGAGCTAAAACCTTAGCTTCAACCTTGGCACCTTCAACTAAAGGTTTACCAATTTTAATGTCATCGCCTCCAAGAACTAAAACTCTGTCGAATACAAGAGTTTGACCTTCTGCAACTTCAAGTTTTTCAACTTTGATTTTATCTCCGACGCTAACTTGATATTGCTTTCCGCCTGTTTCAATAACAGCGTACATTGTAGCACCTCCCTATAAATAAGACTCGCCATTGTAGGCGTCTAAGACTTAATACCCACTCTGTGCGGTTACATTTAAGTATGATAACATATATAAGCTTCTTTTTCAAGTAATTACCCAGGGCATTAAGAAAAATTTTTATTTAAATTTTTTGTTAAAAAATAAAAATAGCAAACTTTTTAAATCTGCTATTTATGAAATCTATTTAATTAAAATGTTATAAAATTTTCACAGTATCTTTTAATAAAAAGCCACATTTCGGTGGCAATTCATTATTCAGCCTTAGCTTCTTCAAGCATTTTACTTACAAGTTTAACGTAAGTATCATGTGTTTGAGTTGCTCCTGTTACTGAATCAACCTTAGTAATGTCTTGTTTTTCAACAAGTTGCTTTGGATAATCCTTAGCTCCTTCAAGAGATGCTTGAGCCTTGTCATAGGTTTCTTGATCTTTAATTTCTCCGTTTTCTTTTCCGTAGTTTTCATCTTTTTCAGTTCCGTCACCATTGTAAAGAACAAGTCCTGCATCTGTAATCTTACCATCTTTTACAGTAACTGTAGCAGTCATATATCCGCCGTATTGGTCGGGTTCGCTGTCTTTTGTATATTCACCGTCTTTGTATGCAACTTCAGTTGCTACAGGTGCTGAATTTCCATTTGCTTCTTTATTATTCTTAGGTGCTGCATTTTTATTTCCGCAACCACTAAGAAGAAGTGTAGCTATTAATGATACTGTAACTAATTTTTTAAACATAATCTTCCTCCTTATTTATGTTTCATTGATATTTTACAAGAACTTTATTCATTTTACAATAGGTCTTTATAAATCTAAATTTCATAAAAAAAGAGAGGTGCCGAGGCACCCCCTATGAAAAAATTGAGAAACTAATCTTCTATTCTTTTTGAATCTACTTCTTCTTGTAGATCTCTTACAAAATCATCAAACTTAACATCTTTTATTTCTTGACCATTTCTCTTTCTTACTGAAAGAAGACCTGATTCCATTTCTTGTTCACCTACAACTAACATGTAGTTGATTTTTTTAAGTTGAGCTTGACGAATCTTATATCCTACTTTTTCAGCTCTTTCGTCTAATTCAACCCTAAAGCCCTTATTTTTAAATTTATTTCTTAAATCTTCAGCATAGGCATAGAATTTTTCAGAAACAGGAATAATTTGAATTTGAACAGGACTTAACCAAAGAGGGAATTTCCCTGCAAAGTGTTCAATTAAAATACCCATAAATCTTTCAATAGATCCAAGTAAAGCTCTATGAAGCATTACCGGTCTTGCCTTTTCGCCATTTTCATTAATATAGGAAAGTTCAAAATTTTGTGGCATTTGGAAATCCAGTTGGATAGTTCCACATTGCCAAGTTCTTCCTATGGCATCTTCAAGGTGAAAATCTATTTTAGGACCATAAAAAGCTCCGTCCCCTTCGTTAATATCATACTTAAGGCCCTTTTCTTCAAGAGCATCCTTTAAGTTCTTTTCAGCAATATTCCAATCTTCAATTTTCCCCATAAAATCGTCAGGTCTTGTAGAAAGTTCAATTTTATACTTAAATCCGAAAGTTGAATAAAGAAGATCTGCAAGATCTATCATTTTGAAAACTTCATCTTTTACTTGTGAAGGAAGACAATATACGTGAGCATCATCTTGAGTAAAAGTCCTTACTCTAAATAGTCCGTGAAGGGCTCCTGAAAGTTCATGTCTATGGACTTGACCAAATTCAGAAAGTCTTATAGGAAGATCCCTGTAAGAATGAGTGTTTTCTTCATAAACAAGTATTGAACCTGGACAATTCATTGGCTTTACAGCATAGTCTTCATCGTCTATTTTTGTGAAATACATATTGTCCTTATAGTGATCCCAGTGACCTGATCTGTGCCATAGAGCTTCATTTAAGATAATAGGAGTTTGAATTTCTCCATATCCTCTTTCAAGTAAAACATTTCTCCACCAGTTTAAAAGATTGTTTTTCAAAATCATACCGTGAGGTAAAAAGAATGGGAATCCTGGACCTTCATCTCTCATTGTAAATAAATCCAACTCTTTGCCAAGTTTTCTGTGATCTCTCTTTTCAGCTTCTTCTACTCTTTGAAGATACTCATCAAGTTGTTTTTTCTTCATGAAACTTATTCCATAAATTCTTTGAAGCATTTTATTATCGGAATTTCCTCTCCAATATGCTCCTGCAACAGAAAGAAGTTTTATAGCCTTTATAGATTTTATATTCTCAATGTGAGGTCCCTTGCAAAGGTCCACAAAATCTCCAATTTTGTAAATATAAACTTTTTCATCATCAAGATCTTTTATAAGTTCAACCTTGTAATCTTGACCAGCTTTTTCAAAATATTCAATAGCATCTTGCCTTTTCATTTTTGAAACTTCTACATCATAGGCTTTTTTAACAATTTCAGCCATTTTTTCTTCAATTTTTTGTAAATCTTCTGGTGTTATTCTTTCCTCTAAGTCAATATCATAATAAAAACCATTATCTATGGCAGGTCCTATTGCAAACTTTGTTTCAGGCCATAATTCTTTAATAGCATATGCCATAAGATGAGAACTTGTATGCCAAAAAATCTTCTTACCTTCAATATCATCAAAAGTAACAATTTTAACATGGGCGTCCTTTTCAACTAACTCTCCCATGCCTAAAACTTCTCCATCAACAATTGCTCCAAGAGCATTTCTCTTTAAACCTTCAGAAATCTTTCCGGCTATATCCATAACCTTAACCGGTCCGTCAAATTCAAGCTCTGAATTGTCAGGTAAATAAATCTTCATCTTTCTCCTCCTAAAATTAAAAAATAAATAAAAAAAAGCCATCATCCAAAAGGACGATGACCGTGGTTCCACCTTAATTAAACTCTAAGAATTTATCGCATATCTTACGCCTTGCATTACCAAGGAGCTCCGGGTTAGTTTTCAAATAAATGAAATCTGAAGCATTCTCAGCCTTTCTTAGCTTCTCTCTGTCTAATTTCTTAGATATTTTACTCTTCCCTTCAACCAATGGAGATATACTAACACATTTTTTATAATTTGTCAAAAATTTTTAAAAAATACACATGTCTATAATTCCACCATAATCCACTAATTTGTCAGATAAAACTTGAGGCTTAAACTTTTCTAAAATCTCCTTAGAAGGATGGTTCTTATAGGGTCCACTTATAAAAAACTTATCTAAAACTTGTCCCGTAGCCCCTCCTATAAAACCATAATTATAATTTTTAAGCCCTATAAAACCCTTTTCAATTAAATATATATTGGTAATATCTTTAAGCTTCTTGTAGATACCCATGTCTGAAGTAATTAAAAAATTTGAACCCAAAGCTAAATTACACTTTGTATAACCTTGATTTACATGAATTAAAGTATATCCATGCCTTTTATAATAATTTAAGATAATTTCATCTGTAAGCTTTAAATTATGGATAAAATAATTTGCAAAACTAAGACAATTAAGACTTACATAGTCCCTATAAGTTGAACCAAAAGATTTAGAAGCCTTTATAACTTTTCTTTCTGGAAAAATCTCGCAGTAATAGTCAT
This sequence comes from uncultured Peptoniphilus sp., assembly GCA_946999425.1. Classification (GTDB taxonomy): domain Bacteria; phylum Bacillota; class Clostridia; order Tissierellales; family Peptoniphilaceae; genus Peptoniphilus_B. Next base: position 3,760 of record CAMQDG010000017.1, on the reverse strand, counting down.
AATTATCCCTATCAACTATAAGACTTCCATCAGGAAATTTATGAACTAAAATATCCGGATGAGTGTTTACGGGACATGGAATATTTTTATTCTCATAAGTTTTTAAAACTTTATAGCCTAAATTTTTTAAATTTTTTTCAATATTTTCATCAGCTCTTTTATCTATTAAAACAATCTTTTTCATTTAGTCATCTCATACATTAAAATTGATGCGGCAACATTAGCATTTAAGGAATCCACTTGACTTCTTATAGGAATCACTATGTTGTCGCTACTTAATTTCATAAGGTCCTCACCTATACCGTGGGCTTCGTTGCCTATTATTAAAATAGTATTTTTTTCAAATTTGTATTTTCTTGAGGAAGTTGAATTATTTAAACTTGTAGTTACAATTTTAAAATTATCCTTATTTTTATAAAGAATATCCCCGCCTACATCTTGATAAATAGGAATCCTAAAAATAGAAGCCATGGAAGATCTCACTGTTTTAGGATTATATAAATCAACTGTCTCTTTTGATAGAATCACTCCATCAAGGCTAAAAGCATCGGCACTTCTTATTATGCCTCCTAAATTTCCAGGGTCTTTTATTCCGTCAAGATAAATATATTTTCCCTCTTTTTCTTTAAACTCTCTTTCAAATTTTTTGAAATATCCGATTATACCCTGAGAATTTACTGTTGAGCTTAAAGATGAAAAAAGACTTTTACTATAATAGTCATGAGAAATTTTTTCTATATCTTTTTTTAAATTCTCAAATTGTTTTTCTTCTTCAATGGCCATATAGATAGGCTTACAAATTTTAAGGGCTTCTTCTAAAACAATAGGTCCTTCAACTAAAAAGATTTTTTCTTTATCTCTGAACTTTTTTTCCAACAAGGATTTATAAAATTTGAATTTATTATTTGAACTACTTTTTATTAATGTCATAAAAATATTATACCTTAAGAAAAAAAATATTCAAAAATTAAAACTTTTTTCAAGTTTTTATAAAAGTTCATTTTAAATAAATAAATACTAAAAAAAACAACTTGTACTTTTTTATAAAAATCTGATAAAATTAGGCGTAAGCTATTTTTATGAAAATCTTATTTTAGGAGGCTATTTTGAACCAAGGATTTTTGGAGAATCAATTTCACCTAAGTGAAAGAGGAACAAATGTAAGAACCGAAATTATGGCAGGTCTTACTACCTTTATGACCATGAGTTACATTCTAATTGTAAACCCCAGTCTACTTGGCCAAGCAGGTATGGACCAAGGAGGAGTATTTACAGCTACGATTGTATCCTCAATTATAGCAATTATATTGATGGCATTTCTTGCCAACCTACCCTTTGCACTTGCTCCCGGTATGGGATTAAATGCATTTTTTGTTTTTACGGTAGTTTTACAAATGGGACATCCCTGGCAATACGCTCTTACTGCAGTGTTTATTGAAGGTGTCCTTTTTTTATTTCTATCAGTATTTAAAGTTCGTGAAGCACTTTTCGATGCTATACCTATGGCTTTAAAAAAGGCCGTTTCCGTTGGAATAGGACTTTTTATAGCCCTTATAGGTCTTTCATCAGCAGGAATTGTTTCCTCTGGAGATGGAGTAATCTTAACCATGGGAAACTTACTTTCAAAAAATTCCGCAGTATTTTTCTTCGGTCTACTTTTAATGGCCTTTTTAACTGCAAAAAATATAAAAGGAGCTCTTTTATATGGAATAGTAGGATCCACAATTCTCGCCCTTATTTTAGGAGTAACAAGTTTTCCTCAAGGAACAATTTGTTCTTTGCCACCAAGTTTAGGACCTGTTGCTTTTAAAATTCAATGGCACAATATTTTCACCCTTGAAATGTTCAGCGTAATGTTTACATTTTTATTTGTTGATATTTTTGATACTGTGGGAACTCTTACTGGAGTTGCAACAAAGGCAAAACTTCTTGATGAAAATGGAAAGCTTCCCAAAATAGGACAAGCTCTTTTTGCTGATGCAGTGGGAACTACCTTTGGAGCTTTAATTGGAACAAGTACCGTAACAACTTTTGTGGAAAGTGCATCAGGAGTTGCAGATGGAGGAAGAACTGGACTTACTTCTCTATCAACGGCATTTTTCTTTTTCCTTTCCCTATTTTTCTTCCCAATTATCTCCATTATACCTGGAGCTGCAACAGCCCCTGCCCTTGTAATGGTTGGACTTTTCATGATGAGTCCTATAATTGATATTAACTTTGATGATTTCACTGAAAGTGTTCCAGCATTTTTAACAATTGTAATGATGCCTTTTGCTTATAGTATTGCAGAAGGAATCTCTTTCGGAATGATTTCATATGTAATTTTAAAAATCCTAACAGGAAAGCAAAAAGAAGTTTCACCCTTAATGTATCTTCTTGCTTTAATCTTTATTTTAAGATATTTAAAACCCCTCTTCGGTTTTTAAAATTTAAGATAATATAAAAACAGACCGATTAAAAATTTCGGTCTGTTTTTATTTGCCTAAAATAGGCCTATATATGATTTAATTTGGAGAATTACTATTTTAACTGATCTATTATTTTTTCAGCTTCAGATTTATTAATTAAACTTTTATTCTTATTTATAACTATTGAATTAAGACTTTCTTCCTTACCTTTAAAAATTATTTTTTTATCTTTAATAAAAATCTCTGCTTTTTTGGAATCTTTTTCTAATTCCACTAAATACTTTTTTGCTTGCCACCTTACAGTAAAACCCTTATCTTCAAAAAATTTTCTAAGACTTATTAAATTTTCAGAAAGGTCAATAACTTTTTCAGGACTTGTTTGAGGTGGGTCTGACCTTGTTGCAGTTTTATAAAAAACTAGAAACTCATTTTCTTTTTCTTTTAAAGGAACTTCCTTCCCTTGCAAGTCTAAAACTTTAAGTCCTTCTAAGTTTAAAATCAACCTTTGGCTCATTCCTCTGCCACTTTTATCGTAAAAATCTATATCCACTGCAAATTCATTTTTTTCTTTTGCATTATATTTAACTATAAAATTTGGTGATATTTGTGGCGGCTCACTTAATAAAATAGGTGTGTCATTTTTATAATAAACATCAACCAAGTCACCTTTTTTTAGATTCATTTTTTTTACAAGAGAAGAAGTTTTTAAGTCTACAAATTTAGTACTTTCTAAATGTAAAATGTATTTTTGTCCTTCATTATCTTCTATTCTTGCACTTTTTGAATCTGCAGATAAAACTTTTCCGGAAATTTTTTCATAGGATTTAACAATATCTTCTCGAGAATTTTTTTCTCCAGCAAAAACATTAAAACTTAAAATAAGCGTAAGTAAAATGCAAAATATGGTCTTTTTCATTTTTTACCTCCCTTTTATAAAAATAAAAAAGTTTAAATAACTTATCTTTAAAAAGATTATACAAAGTCCTATATAAAATTATTGTTAAGAAAATAAGAAAAATAAAAAAATTAAAAAAAATAAGCCCCACTATATAGTGGAGCCTTTTTCTACTACTATTTTTCTTCAGCCACTTCTTGACCTTCTTCGTTTTCAAGTTCTTTGTACTTTTCAAAAACGATTTTTTCAATTTCTGCTCTTGCTTCTGCATTAATTGGATGTGCAACATCTCTAAATTCTCCATTAGGAAGTCTTCTTGAAGGCATTGCAATAAATAGAGAATCATTGCCTTGGATAATCTTAATGTCATGAATAACTATTGCATCATCAAAAGTTACTGAAACTATAGCTTTCATTTTACCAACGTCTGTTAATTTTCTAATACGTACGTCTGTAA